>CAYQRA010000152.1:0-11063 GCA_964419315.1 uncultured Saprospiraceae bacterium
GACAGAATAGTATTTGGAATTCTTTCCTTTTTTTATATCCCAGAATCGATAATCTGCTGGAAGCTAGTGGTTTACACTTGGTGTAAAATGCTTTCTTAGAGGTACATCTATTTTTAAAACCTGACTTAAAGGGAATAATAGGTGATTCATTCTGGCTAGAATTGTTTTAATTTTATCGTAGATTTTAAGAGTGCAAACAATGCCTCGCTGGTTTGTCAGAACACAGACAAGGGAGTCTTATTTTTTTTTGAAATGAATGTTAATTTTCTTAACATTGTGCGTTATTCTTGAATCTAGCAATTTACATAATTTCTAAACACAACTGTATGGCACGTTATTTACTACTCTCACTAACTTTTCTTCTTATGAGTGTTTGGGGTATGGCCCAAACTTCTTTAGGAGGTAAAGTAACAGATGTAGATACTGGCGAAGAGCTTATTGGTGCAAACGTAACCTTATTTAAAGGAGGGACTTTTGTTACGGGTACCAGTACTGACTTCGACGGTAACTATAAGCTAACTATTGATCCCGGGACTTACGATGTGGAAGTATCCTATGTAGGATTTCCTCCCAACAAAATTACAGGAGTGATTGCCAAGGCTAGTCAAAACAATAAACTCGATGTTCAATTGGGTGGAGGTATTGACTTAGACGTGGTGGTAGTCACGGAATACAAAAACCCACTTATTGAAAAAGACAACACGACCTCTGGTGGTGTCGTCACCAGCGAACAAATTCGAAATCTTCCAACCAAAGACATTAATGCTTTGGCAGCTTCCGTTGCGGGTATGTCTGCTGCGGATGATGGAGATGCGATCAGTGTAAGAGGATCTCGTTCTAATGGAACAGATTACTACATTGATGGTATCCGTGTAAGCGGATCAAATAGTATGATCCCTCAATCTGAGATCGATCAGCTACAAGTAATTACTGGTGGTATTGGAGCAGAGTATGGAGATGTTACTGGTGGTATTATCTCTATTACCACGAAAGGCCCTTCTTCTAAATTTTCTGGTGGCTTCGAAGCAGAGACTTCTGAGTACCTAGATCAGTTTGGCTACAATCTATTGAGTGCCAATATCAGTGGTCCTATCTTGAAAAAGAAATCGACTGGAGAATCTATTCTTGGATTTCGCTTTTCTGGACAGTACAGACTTCGTAAAGATGATGATCCTCCAGCAACGGATATCTTTCGGGTAAAAGAGGATGTATTGGCTGAATTGGAAGAAAATCCAATTCTAAATTTAGGGTCTACCCAAATCCCTGCTGCCCAAGAATTGACAGATGAAGATGTTGATATTTTAGGTTACCAGCCTAATGAGGAGGAAAAGCGTTTGGATCTAACGGGTAAGATTGATGCTCGTTTGAGTAAAGCTATTGATATCACTTTGACTGGATCTTACTCTTCTTTAAATGATCGCTTTTCTCCAAGAGAAGATGAGCGACTAAGAGAAAATTCACGGGTATTCAATAGTCATAATAATCCTTTCGTTGACGAAGTTCGTTACCGTGGAAACTTCCGTTTCCGTCACCGCTTGAGTAAAGTCGTCGATGGTACAGAGGAAGAAGGAGAAGAAGTTAAAAAATCTTTATTTAGCAACCTGCAATACACCTTAATAGGAGGTTACGAAAAGAGACTATACAATAGAGATGATCACAGACATGGTGAAAACCTTTTTAATTATGGTCATATTGGTAATTTTGACTACCAATGGACTCCTGCCTTTGATACGGTGCGAGTTCCTGGTGTACCGATGGATCAATCTTTAACGGTTGCTCATGTGGATTATACGCAAACCTTTTTAGGTTTTACTCCTGGGGAAACTAATCCTGTTTTGGCCAATTATAATAAAGGTATAGAAACCAATGTTGGAAGTTCTCTTCCTGCACAAAATGGTTTCTTCAATGGTAGTGTAGCAACGGTTTGGGATAATCATGTCAATGTAGGACAAGTCTACAATCTTTTCCAAAAAATTGATGAAGACCTGATTACCTTGAATATTAGCAGTAGCTTTGACCTCAATCCTGGTGGATCAGATGCAGGTACTCACTCTATCCAATTTGGTATTATTTATGAACAAAGATTCAATAGAGGATATGATCTTGCACCACGTCAACTTTGGCGGATTGCTCAGCAAGAGGCCAATAGAGATATCCTAGGATTGGATACTTTAGGAAGTGATACGATCGGCCTTTTTACGGATGTTCCAAGTCCTTTCAATCAAGTAACTGATACGGTCGCTCAATACAATGTTCTTACAGATATTAATCAGCAAGCATTTGAAAATGGTACGGCTCCAATAGATTTTGGTGTTTCTGTTCGTAACCTTACGAATTCAGGATATAATGACTACGTCAATGTAGATGGCCTTTCTCCAGACCAATTGTCTTTAGATATGTTTTCTGCACTTGAACTGAATAACCAGTTTGCGCGGATTGATTTGAATTATTATGGGTTTGATTATACGGGTAAAAAGTTGGGGAACGATGTTACTTTTGATGACTTCTTTACGGCGACTGTTTCTGCTACGGATACTACTCGTACTTTCCCAGTTGCGGCTATCCAACCTGTTTATTCTGCAGCATATATCCAAGATAAATTTTCTTACAAAGACATTATCTTCCGATTAGGACTTCGGGTAGATCGCTATGATGCGAATACTAAAGTTTTAAAAGATCCTTATTCTTTCTACGAAGTAATGACTGCCGACGATTTTTATTCTACAACAGGCGAAGTAAGACCTGATGGAGTAGAAGGTGATTATAGAGTTTATGTTACCGAAGACCAAGGAACAAATGTAAAAGCTTTCCGTCAAGGAGACCAATGGTTCAACTCTTCTGGAGAGCCTGTAAATGATGGTCGATTAATCTTTGGTGGAGACGTTGTCACTCCTAAACTTTATGAAGAGAGAATCAACGACATTAAAGATCGTGACTTTAACCCAAATACTTCTTTCGAAGATTATGAGCCACAGATCAACTGGATGCCTCGTTTGGCTTTCTCTTTCCCTATTTCAGATGATGCCAACTTCTTTGCACACTATGATATCTTAGTACAGCGTCCTTCTGCAATTGGTGTAAATGTGGATCGTGCTACCGCACTTGATTATTTCTACTGGCAAACAAGTGTCAATGCGCGTACTCCTAATGCCAATCTCCGCCCACAACGTACCATTGATTATGAAGTTGGATTCCAACAAAAATTGACCAATTCTTCTGCCTTGAAGATTGCAGTTTACTACAAAGAAATGAGAGATATGATTCAACGAAGAAGCTATCTCTTTATTCCAACCGTTAGTAATTATGAGACTTTTGGTAATATTGACTTTGGTACCGTAAAAGGATTTACTTTCCAGTATGACTTGAGAAGAACTGGCAATGTAACTTTTAGTACCAACTACACACTACAGTTTGCGGATGGTACCGGATCAGATGCTGATGGTCGTAGAGGTATCACCAATAGAGGGGTAATCAGAACTTTATTCCCACTCAACTTTGATGAGCGTCACCGTATCGTAAGTACTTTGGATTACCGTTATGGATCTGGTTCTAAATACAATGGACCAACCGTTTCTGGAAAAGATATTCTTTCAGATTTTGGAGTTAACCTCCAAGCGATTGCTGTATCTGGTCGTCCATATACCGCTACACAACAAGCCGTTGTATTAGGTGGAAATGGTACCAAAGGACAAGTGAATGGAGCTCGTCTTCCTTGGAATGTTACTTTGAATCTTAGAGTAGATAAGAGTTTCCGTTTGTCTAAGCCAGGTGCTAAAACACCGCTAGGATTGAACGTTTATTTCAGAGTACAGAATCTATTGGATGCTAAGAATATCGTGAGAGTATATTCTCTTACTGGATCACCTGATGATGATGGATACTTGAATTCAGATCAAGGAATCCAGACGATTAACAATACGACAACCGCAGGATTGAATACGCAGTCTTACTTAGATGCTTACCAGTGGCGGGTTTTGAATCCAAATTTTTTCAGTCTACCTAGAAGAATGTATCTAGGGGCTATATTTGAATTCTAAGTAAGGTTTAAAGAATAACTTTTCTTTGAACAGTGCTAAACGACTTTGATAATATTAATTAATACCAAAAAATAAATATCATGCAATTTTCAAAATATTGTTTGGTCATGATAATCTGGTTAGTAGGACTTGGGACGGTTTCCGCCCATATTGGTCCACAGAAATCAGCGGCTAAACCCAAGTCTGGTGATAAGGCTTCTTACCGAATGGATTGTGCATCGGGAGAAGCGCAGACAGATTTGGCAATCAATAATGTACGTGCTCGTTTGAGAACCGGAGGTGACCTTTGGTGGAATCTAAACGAAGCTAAATATGTAGTTCCTCAAGTAGCTCCAGGAGAGACGGAAGTTTCTTCCATCTTCGCAGGAGCTGTATGGTTGGGAGGACTTGATGAAGGAAAAAACCTAAAAACAGCTTGTCAAACGTATGGAGCATCTTCTGGAAGTGAAGATTTCTGGCCTGGTCCATTGACAGATGACGGATCAGTAGGGCCAGATACCTGTGCCAATTGGGACAGATTCTTTAAAGTGTCTGGAGAAAGTGTAAGTATCCACCGACAAAATTGGGCAAATGCTGTAGCAGAGGGTAGATTAGAGTTGGACCCAAGTGAAATCCCGGAAGACGTGAAAGGATGGCCAGGACTAGGAAACCCTTTCTTTTTCGAAATACATGAATTCGAATTGCCAGAAGGAAATAAGCGATTTAATGGTTTAGCAGGGTTTTGGGATGTAGGTGGTATCGCCGGTATCTATGAGCCCCAATTTGGAGATTTTCCAATTGTAGAAGTGAGGGGATGTGAAGAGTTTCCCAATACTTTCCCAGATGAAATGATCTTTTGGATCTATAATGATGGGGGGGGTATTCACGCCAATTCCAATGGTGATGCGATCTTAATGGAGGTACAGGTACAATCTTTCGCTTATGCGACCAGTGATGAAATCAACGACATGTCTTTCTATCGGTATCGTTTGATTAACCGGGCAATTGAGAACATTGACAGTACTTACTTTGCCATGTGGGTGGATGCTGATTTAGGTTGTGCTTTTGATGATTATGTAGGTTGTGATACTGCGAGAAGTCTTGCTTATGTATACAATGCTGATGATCTTGATGGAGTAGCAACTTGTAATGATTGTCAAGGTATTGCTACCTATTGTACGGATATTCCTGTTTTGGGGGTTGATTACTTCCGTGGGCCTTTAGATGAAAACGGGGACGAACTTGGAATGTCTTCTTTTACTTATTATGATAGTCCTTCTTATCAGCCGAATAATGCAATGGTTGATCCTCAGGAAGCACAAGAATATTATCGATATCTTTCTGGTTCTTGGAGGGACGGTACACCATTCTCTTATGGAGGTAGCGGTTATAGCCCAACTGCTACGGATTTGATTGATTACGCTTTTACAGAAGAGCCAGATGAGGCAGCGGGTTGGAGTATGTGTACTTCAAACTTAGGGGTTGGAGATCGACGTACGATCCAAGCTTCTGGTCCATTTACACTTTTACCGGGAGCCATTAATGAGTTGATCGTTGGAGTGGTTTGGGTGCCAAGTATGCCTTACCCATGTCCTGATATGACTCGTTTCTTTCAGGCTGATGATATTGCTCAATCTTTGTTTGATAATTGTTTCGAA
This sequence comes from uncultured Saprospiraceae bacterium, assembly GCA_964419315.1. GTDB lineage: Bacteria > Bacteroidota > Bacteroidia > Chitinophagales > Saprospiraceae > CALLVY01. The sequence continues at coordinate 5,675 of CAYQRA010000152.1, forward strand.
CGTACACTAGGACCGGATGCACCACAATTAGACTGGGTAGAGTTGGATAAAGAGGTTATTGCAATTATTTCTAATCCTTTTCCATCACCACTTAGAAATAACTTTAATGAAGAATATTTCGAAAAAGATTTGAGATCTCCTGGTGACGTTGGGGACACACTTTATTCTTATATTTTTGAAGGTTACCAGTTGTACCAATTGCCAGATGGAAATACGCCTAATGATTATAATGATCCAGATCAAGCGCGTTTAGTTGCACAAGTGGATGTCAAGAATGGAATCAATTCTATTTTCAATTGGGAAGAAGTTCCTAATCCGAATGCAGATATTCCTGGAGAACCCGTATCTATTTTTGTTCCAGAAGAAAGAGTAAATGGAGCAGATGAAGGAATCAAACACTCCTTTAAAATTAATTCTGATCAATACGCCTCTGGAGATCCCTTGATCAATCATAGAGATTACTACTATACTGTCTTGGCTTATGGTTATAATGAATGGAAAACTTTTGACCAACGGGAAGCTATCCAAGGACAAGGTAGACCTTATATCTCTAGTAGCCGATTTATCGAACAATACAAAGTAACGCCACGACCAATCACTGATGTTAGACTAAACTCAGCCTATGGCGATGGTCCAACCATTACTAGAATTGACGGAGCTGGAGCTGGAGGGAATTTCCTTGAAATTACAGACGAATCTCTTGCTCGAATCCTTTCTCCTGATTTTGATGGTAGAATAGATTATAAACTAGGCCAAGGTCCTATCAATGTTGCTGTGGTTAATCCATTGGAAGTCAAAAATGGAACCTATAGACTTTTTGTTAAGGATGCAGATCTAAGTGATAATTTCCTCAGCGATGATGCTACTTGGGAATTGATCAATCTAGATACTAATGATACGATCGTTTCCGACAAATCTATTCGCTCTCTTAATGAGCAAATCCTAAGCGAATATGGTTTCTCCGTATCCATCGCTCAAACACCAGAGGCGGGAGATTTCCAACCGGGGAACGGTGCCCTTGGTATCGAGGTAGAATATGCCAACCCTGATGGCGTGGAATGGTTTGCAGCAATTCCTGCGGAAGCAACCCCACCAGTTGATTGGATCAAAACGGGTAGAGACGAAGTAGATAATGAGTTTGATCCAAATGCTGATTTTGCTCAATTAATGACTCCTTCTTATTGGCAACCATATGCGCTTACCGATTACTTGAGATCTTTAGATGGAAACTTTTTAATCTCTCCAGCGTGGGATAATGAAGGTAGAAATGGAGTAGCAAGAAACTCTATTGATCTTGAAGATCTCAATAATGTGAATGTCGTACTTACTCAAGATAAATCACTTTGGAGTAGATGTGTCGTCATCGAAACTTCTGCTGAACAATTTTGGGATGATTCTGGAAAACCTACTCAAACGCTTCCTAGCGCATTTGATTTCGATCCAGAAATGTTTGACCTAAGACAAGCTCCTTCGGTTGGTAAAAACGATGCAGATGGTGACGGACTTCCTGATCCAGATGGTGGTAATCCTGGAATGGGTTGGTTCCCTGGTTATGCTATTGATGTTGAAACCGGAGATCGCTTGAATATTTTCTTTGGAGAAAACTCTTCTTATGACTGTAATGCACTCGAAGCTGATCTACAAGAATTCTGTGATTTGATTCCTTCTAACGGAGGAGTAGGTATCGGACGTGATATGCTTTGGAATCCAACTTCAGATCAGTTTATCGAGATTGATACCGACGGAAACAACCGAGATCTATATCCATTTATTTTGGGAGGACAACACTTTATCTATGTGACGCGAGAGCCTTATGATGAGTGTGCAGGTATTTATGAGGCATTGGCTACAGGTTCTTCTTCTGATAAATTGGATCCAGTAATTAACCTTACTTGGAACTGTATGCCAATCTTACCAGAAGGTGCAGAATTATTACCACTGGGCAATGGCGATACCGGACTTATTCCAAATGATGTTACCTTCAAATTGAGAGCCGATAATTCTTATCAAACTTCAACCGTAAAAAGAGAAAATAACGGACACCCTGCTTATGAATTTTCTTTCGATGGAGTACAAGCAGATGAATTGGTTACTCAGGAAGAATATGACGAAGAATTGGATCAGATCAATGTAGTACCAAATCCATATTATGGATACTCTAGATACGAAAATACACAGTTTACGAATACGGTAAAAATCACTAACCTTCCTGCGAAGTGTACCGTGTCGATCTATTCTTTAGATGGTCGTTTTATCCGTAAGTATGACCGTAACGAAGAAAAAGGAACTGCGTTTGGATCAGGTATCCAACAGAGCCAATTTGCTCCAGCACTTGAATGGGATTTGAAAAATAGAAGTGGAATCTCTATTGCAAGTGGTACTTATCTTATCCATGTTGCTGTGGAAGGAAAAGGAGAAAGAGTATTGAAATTCTTTGCTGTACAACGGCAATTTGATCCTTCAGGATTATAATAATTTGCTGATTATCCCGGGCTCTTCTTCAAACAAAGAGTCCGGGAAATCACAAGAAACGATTTGAACTTATCCTTCAAATCAATTCAAAGAATCACAAAATAAATTTACAATGACTAAAAAATTGTACACTATAATGGTTTTGGCAACTTTGCTGCTTCTCGCAGATTTTGCCATAGCTGGAAATCCTGATAGACAAGGAGAAGCCGGCGCCGCTCAACTGTTGATGAACCCTTGGGCTAGATCTTCAGGTTTAAGTGCAATGACTACTGCTTCTGTTTATGGAGTAGAAGCCATGCGCGTCAATGCTGCCGGAATCGGTAGGATTAGCAAAACAGAATTTGTTTTTGGACATACTAGATATTTTGAAGGAACGGGTATTAGCATCAATTCTATTGGATTTGCTAGTAAGATTTCTAAGAATGGATCTATTGGAGTTAGTCTCATGGCGATAGATGTTGGAGACATTGCCGTTACTACTGATTCACAACCGGAAGGAACGGGAGCAATATTCTCCCCGACACTCAACAATATTGGTGTTGGATACTCTTATGTTTTTGATAACAAAATCTCTGTTGGATTCTTGGTGCGCGTTGTTTCGGAAGGAACTGCCGAAGTGAGAGCTTTAGCTGCTGGATTTGATGCTGGTGTTCAGTATGTTACCGGACCTCAAGACAATTTCAAATTTGGAATCTCTCTTAGAAATGTTGGATCAAGAATGACTTTTAGAGGACAGGGGCTTGCTGAAAATGCGAATAACCCAGGTGGTAGTAGCTATGATCTTACCTACTTCCAGCGGTCTCAAAGTTTTGAATTGCCTTCTATGCTTAATATTGGAGTTAGTTATGACTTCGTAATTAATCCAAAGAACAAAGTCTTAATCCTTGGTAATTTTACTGCCAATTCCTTTTCTCAGGATCAAATTGGTGGTGGATTCGAATATGACTTTAATAATATCTTGGCTATTCGAGGAGGTTACAAATACGAGTTTGGATCTTCTGATCCAGATCTAGCATCGGTCTATACTGGACTTTCTGGGGGTGTTTCTGTAAATGTTCCCGTTCAGAAAGAAAGTGATAGAAAAATAGGAATTGATTATGCTTATCGCCAAACGAGATTGTGGGGTGGAAGTCATAATATTTCTGTACGCTTGAATCTCTAAATTTCCAGACCAACTGAAAAAAAACAAAAACTCATTGTTTTTGTTAGTTTTTTTGTAAATTAGTATTTCTTAAAGTCAAGAACGCCCTGACAAGCTTTGTCAGGGCGTTCTTGACTTTTTATAAATTTACTCGGTGAAGCTCTTCCAAATCAATGGATCTTAGGATAGATTTGTTGATCATATCACTAAAACTTACTGATTTAATTTATCGTAGATCGCTTTCACCGAGCACTACAAACTATTTTTATATTAAAATGTAGGCCTATGTCTAAATATACTTATTTCACGCAAGAGGGACTTGATAAACTCAACGCGGATCTCGATGAAATGAAAACCGTTGGTCGTCAAAAAGCAGCGGCAGCTATTGCAGAAGCAAGAGAGAAAGGAGACCTTTCGGAAAATGCAGAATACGACGCAGCTAAAGATGCGCAAGGAATGCTTGAATTGAAAATCAATGAGCTAGAAAAAAGCTTGGCCAATGCTAGGGTATTGGATTCTAGTCAATTGGATAATTCCACGGTAGTCGTATTGTCGCATGTGACGATTATGAATAGCAAAATCAAAAAAGACGTAACGTATCAATTGGTGTCAGAAGCAGAAGCAGACTTGAAAGCAAAGAAAATTTCTGTAACCTCTCCTCTTGGTCAAGGGTTATTGGGAAAAGCTGTAGGCGAAATTGCAGTAGTCGAAACACCGCGTGGTAAAATGGATTTTGAAATTAAAAAAATTGAAATTCGCTAAGCATGGCAAGTATCTTTACCAAGATCGTCAACGGAGAAATTCCCTGTCATAAAATTGCAGAAACGGATGACTATCTAGCTTTCCTTGATGTCTTTCCAATCGTGAAAGGACATACTTTGGTGATCCCCAAAAAAGAAGTGGATTATCTCTATGATCTGGAAGATGATTTATTAGCAGGCCTTATGCTTTTTTCTAAGGAAATTGCAAAAGCAGTAAAGGCAGTTATGCCTTGCAATAGAATTGGAGTGGCTGTAGTTGGTTTGGAAGTTCCTCACGCACATGTCCACCTTATCCCGATGAATCAAGTGTCCGATATGGATTTTTCGCAAGCTAAATTGAAATTGTCTACGGAGGAACTGGCGGCCATCGCTAGTCAAATTCGAGCGGAAGTATAAAAGCAAAGGAGTAGAATCAAATCCCTAAAAAAGCCTTGAGTCTTAAATACTCAAGGCTTTTTTATTCGATCTGGATTGTCCGTAATAAAACTATCCCAACTACCATACTTTTTGCCACCACCAAAAATACTTTGCGATTGGTAAAAATGACAAATGGCGGTCGCCAATGCATCGGTCGCATCCAATCCTTGCCCCGCTAAGGGATTCTTTAAAATACTTTTTAGCATCGCTGCAACCTGCTCCTTCGAAGCATTTCCATTTCCCGTAACGGACAATTTTATTTTCTTCGGCGCATACTCCGTAATGGTCAAATCTTTGGTCATCGCAGCAGCAATCGCTACTCCTTGTGCTCGCCCGAGCTTAAGCATAGACTGTACATTTTTACCAAAAAAAGGAGCTTCTATCGCCATGTGTTCTGGCCGATGTTGAACAATAATCTTTTGTAACTCTTCAAATATTTTTTTCAATTTGAGTTGTTGGTTTTTCAACTTCGCCATACTGATTACGCCCATGTCAATCAACTGTGGTTGTTTTTTGACAATTTCAATGACTGCATATCCCAGAATATTGGTTCCTGGATCAACGCCGAGTAATCGATAATTTTTATTTGGACTCAAAG
>CAYQRA010000153.1:0-11031 GCA_964419315.1 uncultured Saprospiraceae bacterium
CTACGGTCGCTTTTTTATTCTTCTTTTTGATTGACCACGGGATTTGTCCAAGAACATTATTTTTTAGCTTCTTGCTCTAAGTAAGCGCGTAAGTCTTCCAACTGTTGCTCACTCATTTTCTCAATTGGATATTGTGGCATATAGGCCCGTTTTCCCGGCAAGGGACTAGTACCATAGCGAGACACTTGATAAATCGAATACCGAGTATATTTACTGGTATGTCGAACCAAATGTTTATAACTCATTTTGGAATCATCTAGATTATAAAAAGAGTAGCGCCGATTGCCATGGCAATGTTTGCAACCTAAATCATAAATCACTTTTCCTTTTTCGGGTCGTCCAGTGTATGGAGCACCCTCTTTTCTATTCGGTGGCGGATCGACAAAGTGAGCTGGAGAGCCAGCGAGGTATCGAGATTGGATCATCTCTCGAAGCGCTTTATTGTCTGCCCCAGCAGTATGCGATTCATTGGCTTTTTCCAACTGCTGCATCGCAGCATCGTCTAAGACCAAATCAGACATTTTCAATTCTAAAGTCCACAAATAGGCCAACACCGATTCTAGTTCTTTAGGTTTTAAAAGGCGACCTTGAGAACATTCTACCGCACATAATTGAATGGCTTCCCGAAGATTATTACGCGCTGGTTTTACAAGGTCTCCATATTTTTTTTGATAATCATCATTATAAAAACTCGTTCGATTGACGGCACCATAGAGCGTCGTACCTTGCAGAAAAGGGATTTGCTTTTCTTGGGCATAATCTAAACGTGCTTCTGGATCAGATTTAGACAAATCAGGATCTTCGCGAACTACATTATGGCAAGCCGTACATTTAAAGTGCTTGCTTTGTGGCCCCACCAATGACATTTTTCTATCGTCTTTAAAACCGTTTAAAACGATGTTTTTTCCAAGCTCTGCATCCCCTACGATCTCGCTATTCAATTGATGATTGGGCTCCGCTGCACCAAAAAAACGAAGGACTTCCCATACTGGCGTTTCTCCGGATATTTTCAGAGGTGGACGTTCTCCACTAGTCCAAGCCAAAAAGAAGAGGCAGCAAAAAAACAAAGAACTGATTGCAAATAATCTATTCATCAGAAGTTTATTTAAAGATTAAACAATCGAGAAATCGTAAAGCCTAAACGAAATTCTCCGTCGCCCCAATTGGTTCGCGTATTGGGAATATAATCTGTTTCCATGATCCCCGTGGCATTCGTAAAATTGACTTGAAAAACGTGACCTCCGGTATCAAACTCAAAACCAAATCCAATAGCAGGATAATAGTCATTGGCCGTAGTTCGCAAATCTGAAAAAGGAATCGTAGCATCCGCGATAAATCCAATGACTTTCGACAACTGAATTCTCGTTGCCAAGCCCAAACTAAAGATTCCATTTTGATCATCACTTGGGACTATATTGCGGTGCACATAGGAAGGGATCAATTGCAAAGAAAAAGTATTTCCAAATTTTCTAGCCATCAATAACTGCGCGCAGTAAATGGCTCGGTGAGAAGATTTGGTAAAGGAGTGAAGTTCATTGGCGACCTCTGTTTTTTTCATAGTAGAAATAGAAGACAAACCAAAGAAAGTTAAAGATAGTGGCATGGAACCATCTACTTTTTGGTGTAAAATCCGATACTTTGCGCTGAGGTTAACCAAGCGAGATAAAGGGCCAGAACCTTTCGTTCGATGAAGTCCTACACTCAGTTGATTGGTTACGCCATAAGCTGCGCCGATCATTATATCTCGAGCATCTTCCAAACCATAAAAATTATCCCAGCCCCCAAAATCTCCTGCCAGATCTCCAAAACGGTGACCAATGCGTACATCGAGTTTGCGAGCGGGTAAAGTTTCTACAGAATGTGTATTAATGACTTTGTCATCTTTAAAGGTTTGCTGTACCAGCTCTTGGCCAGTGACCGTAGTCAGAAAAAAAAGGAAAGAAAACAATAAGGGGATGCGGGTCATTTTCTGGAGTTTTGATTGATGAAGTCCAATAAAATCTCAGCGATAGAGACAGTCATTAATGCTATTTGCTTAGGCTAGTCTTTTAAATAGACACTATTAATTTTCAGGATAGCCACTACTGATCCAACAGGTTACTAGTTCCAATTCGTCTGCTGTTAAATCTTGAGGATTTCCATCCGGCGCGTAAGCGGGAGGCATCCCCAGTTGTGTATCGTCTTTGAGGTCGATGACAAATCTTTCGAAAAGCTCGGAGGTCAAAAAGGTTTGTAATCCTTGGTAAGAGGTAAAATCGCCCGGCGGATAATCTGCTCCTGCGTGGCAACCAGCGTAGGAGCAATTTCTATCGATGATTACTTTGATTTCTTGGTCATAAGTAACATCTTCACAGCTTTCTCGATAATCATTCCCAATCCAACAAGTGATGATATCTATTTCTTCTTCCGTCAAATCTTTTGGCTTTCCGTCTGGCGCATAAGCCGGAGGCATCCCTTGTTGAGCATCATCCTTGAGGTCGATGACAAACCTTTCGAACTTATCTTCTGTCAAAAAAGGTTTTAATCCTTCATAAGTACTAAAATTTCCTGGAGCAGCATCGAGGTGACATCCAGAATAAGCACAACTATTATCTATGATCGTTTTCACCTGACTATCATAATCGGTGATCAAACAACTAGGAATAGCCGGAACAACACTAGCAGGCTCTAATTTATCGGTATTGCAACTAAACATCAAGGTAAATACAACAAAAGATAAAGAGACAAAAATAAGGCGAGTATCTTTCATAATAAGGATTTAGGGGATTTCGAAAACAAGATAAAGAGAAATATGGAATATCAAAGCTTTATTACTTGAACCATTCCGCCTCTGGCATTGTTTAGTCCGATAGTAGACATAGGATGAAAAATCCATTATAAAGCTGTATTTTTGCAAAAATCAGCCAATTCATTACTAAAATCAAAAAAGAAAAGATATGTACCCTTTGGAACTCGTAGCTCCCATGAATAAAGAATTAACCGATCATGGATTTCAGAATTTAGACTCTTCAGAGCAAGTAGATCAGTTGATGGCCAATCAAAAAGGCACTTTGATGGTCGTGGTCAACTCTGTTTGTGGCTGTGCCGCTGCCAATGCTCGTCCTGGTGCCAAGATGGCTCTCCAAAACGACAAAGCTCCTGATCATACCGCCACCGTTTTTGCAGGCGTTTATAAAGAAGCGACGGAAAAAATGCGTGAATATTTATTGCCTTATCCTCCTTCTTCTCCAGCAATTGCTTTGTTTCAGGATGGCCAATTGGTTCATTTTCTAGAAAGACACCATATCGAAGGACGTACTGCGGAAATCATCGCTCAGAATTTGAAAATGGCTTTTGACCGCTATTGCTAGGGGTCTGCGTTTTCTTATATTAAAAAAGCCCTTGCTAATCAATGATTGGCAAGGGCTTTTTGGTGGAGAGCCTCGTTTGTGTTGGTTTTAAAAGTAGAGCAACTACAAATACGTATATTTAAAATACAAAGCTTTTGCCCAGCATTTGTATTATTCAAGATACCTGAGTAATGCACTTTCCTTTAGCACCAAAATAATTATCTTCTAATGAAATATAAACCATACTTTTTACTCCTTTCCATACTTCCATTAATGGCGGCTACCTGTAAAAATAATACCATTATTAGAGAAGAAATTGACATGGTTATGTGTGATGGAATACAAACTGCGGTTAAAGCTTACTGGATACTAGACATTAGTGGTGCCTATGCTCCAGACTATGTGTACTACTGTGATATGATTTTTGTAGAAGCCTTTGAACAAGCTTTTAGTGAAGACAAAAGCTGCAAAGAAACCCTAAGACTTGATGAAATGAAAAATGTGTTTGGTGAGCCGACTACTATTACCTCAGGTGTGGATGCTACATTTAATCTATTTGGCCCTCAGTTGCGCACAATGGTAGACGAAACAAAGGCATACCAAACTGTCGTGTATGAATGCGTAACAAACGCAAAATCTGGTGAAGTCAATGGTATTTGCCCAAGTATCACTAGACGGTATTATTTTCTCTTTGAGGAAACAGGAAGCCTTGTATGTGTTGTACCCATGCAAGGCACCACCGGGTGGCTCAAACCGAAGGGAAAGTAAACGCACTCGCTAATTTTATTTTCTGATAGATAATGCGGAGTTAATTCCTCTTACTTTTGATAGCAGTATCAAATCAGCATTGTCTACTAATATTTCTAGCGCATTTCTTGGCATCACCTCCACTTTCTTTTCCCTAAGGCGCCAAGCGGTCAATCCGCCAATCCTCTCCTTCCTGTGTATAACACAAGCGATCGTGCAAACGACTCCTCCGCCCTTGCCAAAATTCTATCTTATCGGGGATGACGATAAACCCTCCCCAATGAGGAGGAAGTGGTAAATTTTCGGCAGTAGCATATTTTTCTTCTAATTCTTTTTGACTTTTTTCCATGACTCCGCGGTCGGCAATCACTTCGCTTTGTGGCGATGCCCAGGCACCGATTTGGCTGCCCTTTGGGCGGCTAGTAAAATACTGTAAAGAATCTGCGCTTGAAATTTTTTCGACTTTCCCTTCGATGCGAACTTGCCGTTCTAATTCCAACCAGCAAAAAACCAAAGCGGCAAAAGGATTGGCCAATAACTCTTTCCCTTTTTGACTTTGATAATTGGTGTAAAAAACAAAACCTTTTTCGTCAAAGCCTTTGACTAAGACGGTGCGGGCCGAAGGCCGATGATTGGGACCAACGGTAGCGAGGGTCATGGCATTGGGTTCGGGAACGGCTGCTTCCAGGGCAGCTTCAAACCACACCCGAAATTGAGCGATGGGATCTTGACTGACTTGCGCAAGGTCGAGTTGGTGGCTGCGGTAATCGCGGCGAAGGGCGGCTATTTTTTCTTTACTTAAACTCATATAGTAAGTAAAGAATATTCCTCAAAAAAGTTTAATTTTTTTTACTATTTCAGAAAAATTAGACTTATCACCAGTAAAGAATTGGAAGCTACACACTAAGAAGCTATTTGATTTTTTCCGATAGGGGCAAAAAAAACCCCATCAACACATATTGATAGGGACAAAACAAAAAACAAACACTATGAACAAACACTATTCTTGATGGTTCTTTGCTATTCTTTCATTAAACAGTTCACGGAATTCAAAGAACCAATTCGGGATCTTAGGATTAGGAAAACGAAAACAAAATAAGGGGGAAAAGGAAAAGGGGAAAAAAATTCCCCCGACAGTGCCGGGGGACAAAACAAAAAACAAAAACTATGAACAAATCTTCACCCGAAGGTAATTCTTATATAAACGCTTTATGAGGGAAGCGGTTAAAATCAATTTTTCAAAAAAACTTAATACTTAGGCGATCATCGGCCTTCTGCCAATGGTTTTTCTTCGCGCATCCATTCTGGCAATTCATCGCCAAATTCTCCAAGGAAAATGACATCGCCATCTTTATTTACTTCAAAACTCCAGTAATGGCGTTTTTTACATCCATTAATACAGGATTCAAATTTCAGAATATAATTTACCATCCAACCGGCCTCTGTGGCTTTCACTTCAATATCATTGCCATCGCCGTCTGGCTGTAACATGTCTATTTTAATGACACCATCTATCTTTTTAAATTCTTCAACTAAGCGGGCAACATTTAAAGGCTCATTAGCTCTAACGTGAAGAGAATTGTGTTCTTCGTCCCACTCTCTGTTGGTATCAATTACCAAGCCATATTTTGCTAAGAGCTCATTCATTTTTTTACTATCGGTCTCCTTTGCCCCCAAACGCAATGGCTTTGCCCAGGATACTTTTCTTTCATAGACCAAAAAAAATCGGTCTACCGTAGGAGTTGGAAAGGTATGTAACTTGTGTAAGCGCGTGACGGTTTGAGCATCTGGAAGATTAGAAAGGTGGATAGAAACCAAGGCTTCATAAATCGAACTCTTGAGGTTGTCTGATACATTGATATCCAATGCGTGATAATTTTTATTTTCTGAACTTAATCTCAATGCCAACCGTACTGCATCTTTTTTATACTTCTTTTGTACATATTTAGAAACGATGTCAATAGAAACATTAACCGACTTCACTGGCGGTGTTGCCAGAGCCTGAAAAGAAGAAAAGAGGAATGCAAGCAACAAAAGCAAACCCGGTTTTTTGAATAGGTATTGGTTGTTTCTCATGTTAATATGGGTATAATTTTCCTTGTTAATTCTCATGTTGGTGTTGGATAAAATAAAACCATAAATAAATTATTCAACTTAGCTAAGATAGTCGTATTACAAAGAAGAGGCGCAGTAGCTTGGCATCCTTCTGTGACAACGAAAAACATTGGATATCTTATTTTCCAATAATATCAAAAGCTGTTTTTGTCTTAATTTCTCTGAATGAGGGGAGATTGTTTTGACCTGCTACCTGTTACATAAATTCGCAGTGATCAAAAAAGGGGAGATTATTATGTAACATTTTTACAGAAAATTCCTTGCCAAAAAAACAAGGGAAGCTCCATTTGGACAACTTCCCTTGAATTTATTGGTATATTTTCTTTATAAAAAACCTAAACCTAATCATATCAGGCTTAATGTTAATGATTAATTTTTCACTTTAAACATTTGGTCTAAAAATCAAAATAATTTAAAATCCTTTCCATCTACCGTTTTACTTGTAACATTATTCCGGTTCTATTTCTTGGAAAAACTGTTAGATAATGACATTTTAAAACGATAAATCAACCAATACATAACCGGCACAACCACCAAGGTAAGGAAGGTCGCAAAGGTTAATCCATAGATCACTGTCCAGGCCATCGGCCCCCAAAAAGCCGTATTGTCTCCTCCCAAAATAAACTGAGGATCCCATCTGGAAATCAAGGTAAAGAAGTTGAAATTAAAACCGATCGCCAAGGGAATCAAACCAAGTACCGTCGTGATGGCGGTTAGTAGTACCGGACGCAATCTCGTTCCTCCTCCTTCTATCACTGCATCTTTTACATCTGCTTTACTCAATTCTTTTAAATCCGAATAGCCATACTCAGCCATCTTTCGTTGGATCACCAGATTGATATAGTCAATCAATACAATGGCATTATTGACCACGATTCCCGCCAAGGAGATAATTCCTACCCCTGCTGAAATCACGGCAATATCACTTCCCGTAAAGACATAGCCCAAGAATACACCGATGGTACTAAACAAGACCGACATGATAATGATGAAAGGCGAGCTAATAGAATTGAACTGAGCCACCAAGATTAGAAAAATACTAAAGATCGCTAAGATAAATGCTCCTAATAAAAAAGAGACATCTTCCGCCTGCTGCTGTTGTTCTCCAGTAAATTCGTAACTGTAACCTTGTGGCAACTCATAGTCGGCCATTAATTCTTCTAGCTCCGCTACAATTTCATTGGCATTATAATCATTGGTAACATTGGAGTAAACGGTAATCACTCGCTCTAAGTTCTTTCTTTTGATAGAGCTATAGGTAGAGGAAAAGTCTACCGTCGCAACAGCAGAAATTGGAACTTGACTAATTCGGCCATTTGCAGGATTACGGAAAGTAATTTTCTGATTGAGTAGATTGCCTACATTATAACGATAACGTTCTTCTAGGCGAATAAAAATATCATACTCGTCTTCTCCTAATTTATATTTTGATACTTCTTTTCCATAGACGGAAGTCCGAATGGCATCTGCGATCGCAAAGGTGGAGATACCATAACGTCGAGCAGCAGATCGGTTAATATTAATCACTAATTCTGGTTTTCCGATTTTTACATCCGCCAAAAGTTCTTCAATACCAGGGATATTTTTACTATTGATAAATCCAATTACCTCTTCCGACAAAACAGCAAGTTGATCCGCATCATCTCCTCTCAATTCTAAATTAATAGGTTTTCCGGTTGGTGGACCATCAGCATTTTGATCTACCGCAATCTGCACCCCTGGATACCCTTTTGCTGTTTCCCGAATTTTCTCCATAATCTCTATCGTAGACACACCACCTCTTTTTTCATAGGCGACAAAAGAAACCGTCAAACGAGCTTTGTGTGGGGATGTTCCCGGTTCGGGAGGAGAATTAGGATCTCCTGTATTTTCTCCAATTTGCGATAAGACTTCTTCTACGACTCCGCCATAAGGTTCCATAGCCACTGCTATTCTTGCTTCCAAATCTTTCATGATCTCATCAGTTGCACTAATGTCTTTACCCAAAGGTAAATCCACAAATACATTAACATAGATCGGATCAGCAGAAGGAAAGAAATCTACTTTAGGCGCATTTTGTCCCAATAACCAAATGGCAAAAACAAGCAAAAAGATGGTTCCAAAAAAGACACCAACCGGTACAAAGCGGTGCAAAGCACCTTTGATAAATCGGTTATAAGCTCGCTCTAGTTTGGGTAGGGCTTTATTCTGAAAATAGAAAGACGCTGGGCGAAATAAAAAGAAATTCACCAAAGTCACGACAAAGGCAATTCCAAATAAATTTCGCATCCATTGAACGCCCGTAAAATGACCAGACAAGGCAATGACCAACATCACCAACATGCCGATGATGACATTTCTACGTTTGCGATTGCGAATCACCTGATCCTCTTCCTTTTCATCAATCTTCATCAGTTTGGAAGTAAACACTGGATTGATAACCAAGGCCACAAACAAAGAAGAAGATAAAACAACAATCAAGGTAATCGGTAGGTATTTCATAAACTCCCCTACCAATCCCGGCCAAAAGGCAAGCGGCACAAAAGCGGCTAAAGTGGTCGCCGTAGAAGCAATAATAGGTATGGCAACTTCCCCTGCTCCAAATTTGGCAGCTTCTTTACCGGAATAGCCATTTTGCATATATCGGTAGATATTCTCTACGACCACGATCCCATTATCCACCAGTAATCCGAGCGCGAGTATCAGTCCAAAGAGCACCACAATATTCATAGTGGTTCCCATAAAGTACAGAATCATAATTCCCATCATCATAGACAATGGAATCGCCATTCCTACAAACATGGCATTTCGAATACCGAGGAAAAAGAGCAAGACTAAAACCACCAGAATCACCCCAGAGATGATACTATTTTCAAGAGAGGAAACTTGGTTTCTGGTATTGATTGATTGGTCGTTAAAGATACTAACGTTGACCGATTCTGGCAGATAATTTTCTTGCGCCTTAGCGACGACAACTTTTATTTTATCTGATGCATCGAGTAAGTTTTCTCCTTTTCGCTTGATCACATCCAAGGAGATTACAGGAAAACCACCAGAGCGAGCGATGCTCGTACGTTCTTTGTAGCCAAACGAAACCTTGGCAATATTTTTTAAAAAGATCGGTGATTCATTTTCACTTTTTATAATGAGGTTTTCCAATTCCTTGGCATTTTCAAATTCTCCAACAACTCGAATTGCTCTTCTAAATTCATTGCTCACGATCTCACCACCAGACATATTCATATTCTCCGAACGGATGGCATTATCAATGTCGCCAAAACTCACTTGCATGGATTCCATTTTCAATAAATCCACATCCACTTTCATCTCTCGCTCTACCGCTCCTTTGAGGTCTACCTCATTGACTTCAGAGATGGATTCGATTTCATCTTCCAATCTTTCCGCATAGGCTCTGAGTTCTGCCATTCCATAATTACCACTTATATTCACTGTCAAAATCGGAATATCTGCAAAGTTGACGTCCTGAATAAGTGGATCAGAAGGTAAGTCATTCGGCAAAGTACCTTTGACTTTATCAACCGCATCTTTCACTTTTCTAAGAACATCTTCTATTTGTGTGTCAGAACCAAACTCTACCGTAATACTAGAAAAATCCTGTACCGAAGTAGACTTAATATCTTTTACGCCGTTGATGGATTGTAGTTCTTTTTCAATTGGACGGGTTACGAGATTTTCAATATCCTTGGCGGAGTTTCCGGGATAAGGCGTATTGACAAAAATCGTAGGAAGCGAAGCTTCGGGAAATTGTTCCTTTGGCATATCGATGTAAGACCAGATACCAAAAGAAAAAATCATCAACGTTAGGATAACGACACTGGTGGCATTATCAACGGCAAAAGTCGTTGGACTAAATTCTCGAAGATTTTTTTTGATTTGCTCAGTAATATTAGCCATTAGTTTCTGTTGAGGTGTTTTCTATTTTGATTAATTCATTGGCGGTCAATCCACGTGCTCCTTTTAGGATGAGTTGTTCTCCTCCTTGCAAACCTTTGGTAATGATGATTTCTCCTTCAAAAGATTCTCCTGTTTCAATGTATTCTTTTTTAGCCATCTTTCCCTCCTCCCCATCTTCTACCAAAAATACATAGCTCTTTCCACCAACTTCTTCCTGTACCATTTCTAAAGGAATCATTACTACGTCTTTTTCTGCGTAGTCGCTAATGTACATATTGGCTAGTAGGTTTGGTTTGAGTAAACCTCCGCTATTTGACAGATTCACTTCTACCGAAAAAGTTCTATTGGCTGGATTGATAGAGGTCCCCAATAAAGAAACTCGCCCTTTGAGTTCTTTTTCTAGAGCGGGAATCGTAATTCTTACCAGCTGTCCTTTTTTGACAGATCTTAGATAAATTTCGGGAACGTCCGCTACTACTTTTACTTTACTGGTATTGAGAATTTGTACAATGGGCATCCCTGGACCAGCGAGTTCCCCTGTTTTAAGGAATACTTTATCGACTACCCCACTAATCGGTGCATATACATTGGCTTTGGTCAATTGGAAGCGAACAGATTCAAGACTTTTTTCCAGTCGTTCCTTATTGTTTTTGGCTTGTAAAAATTGAATCTCAGATCCGATATTTTGATCCCATAGTCGGCTCTGGCGATCAAATACTTCCACCGCCAATTCAAGACTCTTTTCCAACTCTGCAATTTGCTTATCCACTGCTTCCATATCTACATTAGCCAGTAACTGTCCCTTCTTCACATATTGCCCTTCAATTGGGGTGACACTTAATAAACGGCCTCCCGTTTCGCTAGTGGCCATTACCGTATTGTCGGATTGGATCGAGCTTTGGATTTCTACAAAACGTTGGAAATCTTTGCGGAGAATTTCGCTTGC
>CAYQRA010000154.1:0-11004 GCA_964419315.1 uncultured Saprospiraceae bacterium
CTAGAGCGAATTCCATCGAAGGTAGCCAAGATCATGGAGTCCAATGAAAAAATTAAGTACATTGCTCAGGAGATAAAGGATGCCAATAATGCTTTATACCTTGGGCGAGGATATAATTTCCCGATTGCCTTAGAAGGCGCGCTCAAGCTCAAAGAGATTTCTTACATTCACGCGGAAGGTTATCCTGCTGCTGAAATGAAGCACGGCCCAATTGCCCTCATTGATGAGAATATGCCGGTCGTCGTCATCGCTACCAACAAAAGTGCCTACGAAAAAGTATTGAGTAATGTACAAGAAGTAAAAGCTAGAAAAGGAATAATCATTGCTATATGTAGAGAAGGAGATGAAATGATTAAGGATATTGCCGATTACTGTATCGAAATTCCTGATACTGATGAACCTTTAACACCCTTACTTTCCGTAATTCCTTTACAATTGTTATCTTACCATATCGCATTATTGCGCGAATGTAATGTAGATCAGCCAAGGAATCTGGCAAAATCTGTTACGGTCGAATAATTTTAGATACTATAAATTCCCGATAAATGGAATACAACTCGGATAGAGAATTATTAATTATGCCAGAATATGGACGCAATGTCCAATTGCTGGTCAACCATGCCAAGACGATTGAAGATCCTGAGTATCGACAAGCTTTCGTCGAAAGACTGATTGAACTGATGTATCAGATGAATCCACAAAATAAAAATGTGGAAGATTATCGGGTAAAGCTTTGGAAACATGTTTTTCAAATTGCTCAATTTGATCTGGATGTTGTGCCTTTACTAGGAGATATTCCGACAGAAGAAGATGCGCGAAAAAAACCAGACAGAGTTAGTTATCCACATAACGATACTCGTTTTCGTCACTATGGACATAATGTGCAAAAACTAATCGAGAAAGCACTTCAAATGGAAGAAGGGCCTATTCGAGAAGGTTTTCTAAATGTGATTGGGTCATACATAAAACTTGGTTGAGAGAACATTACGTATCAGATGATTTGATCAAAGAAGATTTGACTTTGCTCTCTGGCGGAAAGCTTGCGGTGCAGGATGATACGTCGCTTGATAATTTGGCGAATCCACAACGTCGCCGAAACAAAAGAGTTAGCTCTGCTCCAGCCAATGCTCCAGTAGAAAAAAGGAGTTATGGTAAGAAGAATTACAGAAGGAATAATCGCAATAAATAAATTTTAAAAAATACGCAAGTAGGATTGGTATTTATACCATTCGTAAAGGCTCAAAAGATGAATCCATCTTTTGAGCCTTTTTATTACTGAAAAATTAATCCAAGAATAGATTTTGAATGCTTTGTAAAAGATAGAATTGTCAAAGAATAATTTAACTTTGCCCAAACATATTTGGCCTATCTAAAACACTGGAAAATAAATATCATGGATGCATTTGAAGTTATTGGTGGAAAAAAATTAAGTGGTACCATCACTCCACAGGGAGCTAAAAACGAAGCCTTGCAAATTCTCAGCGCGGTCTTACTTACGGATCAGCCAGTTACGATTTCAAATGTCCCCAATATCTTGGATGTCAATCGCTTAACGGAATTACTCAGGGGCTTGAATGTAAAGGTGGAAGAATTGTCGAGCGATACTTTTCGCTTCCAAGCAGATGATATTGATCTAGATTTTTTCCAATCCATAGAATTTCAGAAAAATGCACAACGAATAAGAGGTTCGGTGATGCTCATTGGTCCTTTGTTGGCTAGATTTGGAAAAGCGTATTTGCCCAAGCCTGGCGGGGATAAAATTGGTCGACGAAGATTGGATACTCACTTTTTGGGTTTGCAAAAATTAGGTGGAAAATTTCGATTCGACCAAGAAGAGAATACTTTTTCGATTGAATGCCCAAAGCTGAAAGGTACTTATATCTTGATGGATGAAATCTCGGTAACCGGAACGGCCAACGTTGTGATGGCCGCAGTGCTGGCCGAAGGAAAGACCCAAATTTATAATGCGGCTTGCGAACCTTATGTGCAGCAACTTTGTCGCATGCTCAATCGAATGGGCGCCAAGATTAGTGGTGTGGGTTCTAATTTACTAACGATTGAAGGAGTTGAAAAACTCGGAGGTACTGATCATCGATTGCTACCGGATATGATCGAGATTGGAAGTTTTATTGGATTGGCAGCGATGACGCAATCAGACCTGACGATCAAAGATGTTGAAGTAAATGAGTTGGGTAATATTCTTAGCGTATTTGAAAAAATGGGGGTAACGATCAATGTCAAAGGAAATGATTTGCACATCCCCGCCAAGGAAGAATACGAAATTCAAACTTTTATTGATGGTTCGATTATGACTATTTATGATTCTCCTTGGCCAGGATTTACGCCTGATTTGATGAGTATCATTTTGGTAATGGCAACTCAGGCCAAAGGGTCCGTATTGATTCATCAGAAAATGTTTGAGAGTCGTTTGTTCTTTGTAGATAAATTGATTGATATGGGCGCAAAAGTTATTCTTTGTGATCCGCATAGAGCTACCGTGATTGGATTAAATCGACAGTCTCAATTGCGGGGTATCCAAATGAGTTCTCCGGATATTCGTGCAGGGGTTGCTTTATTGATTGCTGCCCTTTCTGCAAAAGGAAAAAGCATTATCAATAATATTCATCAGATTGATAGAGGCTATCAAAATATCGATACGCGTTTGCAAGCTTTAGGCGCAGACATCAAACGTTTGTAATCAGAATTGGAAAGGGGGGAGAAGTATTATTTTTTACGTTCCGTAACGAAAACCACAAGATCCTCTAAGGATTCTCGAGTAGGACTTTCAGGAAAACTGTGAAGTATCTCAAAAGCAGAAGCTCGGTAATCCAGCATCGCTTGCTCCGCATATTCTAAGCCGCCACTGCTTCTTACAAAGTCAATCACCTCTTTTACCTTGTCTGGATTCTCATTATGGCGTTTAATGATATTGATGATTTTACGTCGTTCTTCTCGCTTGCAATTATTGAGCGCATAAATTAAAGGCAGCGTCATTTTCTTTTCCTTAATATCTATCCCGAGCGGTTTGCCGACGTCATCACTTCCAAAGTCAAAAAGGTCATCTCTGATTTGGAAGGCAATACCAATTTTCTCCCCAAATAATCGCATCTTTTCAATGACTTCTTCATCCTTGGTTACAGAGGCGGCTCCTGCCGAACAGGCTGCCGCAATTAGCGCAGCAGTTTTTTGCCGAATAATATCATAATATATATTTTCATCAATATCCAAACGGCGTGCCTTCTCCATTTGTAAAAGTTCTCCTTCACTTAGGGCTTTCAACACATGAGACATGATTTCTAGTAAGCGGTACTCTTTATTGTCAATCGCCATCAATACGCCTTGGGATAGGAAAAAATCACCAACGAGGACGGCAATTTTATTTTTCCATAAAGCATTGACCGTAAAAAAACCTCTACGCTCGAGAGAATCATCGACGACATCATCATGTACTAGTGAGGCGGTATGAATCAGCTCGATAAAAGAAGCGGCAGTATAAGTGGAGTCTGTCGTTGGATTGCAAAGTCGTGCACAAAGGAAAACAAACATCGGGCGAATCTGTTTCCCTTTACGTTGAACAATATAATAGGTGATTTTGTCCAATAAAGGAACCTTGCTTCGCATCGAATCACGAAATCGCTGTTCAAATGTTTCCAGCTCAGATTCAATAGGAGCTTTAATGGAAGCCAAGGTTTTAATCATAAATGCTTATTTTTCAGAACAGTTTGTTGCTTTGACTATTCTTCTTATATATAGAAGTTGTTTAAAAAGAGGAATTATAAGGACTGTCCTGCCTTTTCATCAACACAAGATACAAGTATAAAATGAACATCAAAAGAAATATAATTGTTGAACTCGATCAGGGAATAAAGCTTTTAGCGGATGTCTATGCCCTAGAGGATAATAAGCCCAAACCCGTTCTAATATTTGCCCATGGATTTAAAGGGTTTAAGGATTGGGGAATTTGGGATCTTTTGGCACAAGAGTTTGCCAAAGCGGGCTATGCATTTTTGAAATTTAATTTCTCCCACAACGGTACGACCTTAGC
Source organism: uncultured Saprospiraceae bacterium (assembly GCA_964419315.1). Lineage (GTDB taxonomy): Bacteria > Bacteroidota > Bacteroidia > Chitinophagales > Saprospiraceae > CALLVY01. The sequence continues at coordinate 4,046 of CAYQRA010000154.1, forward strand.
ATTTCCATTAGATTTTGGTGATTTAGAAGCCTTTGGGCAAAATAATTATGCCAGAGAATTAACGGATCTGACGGCTGTCTTAGATCAACTAGAAAAAGGAGATTTTTGGCCACTCGACCAGTTGAACCTAAATCAAGTGACGCTGATTGGACACAGCAGGGGAGGGGGGACTACGGCATTGAAAGCCGCAACAGATGCACGAGTAAAGTCTTGGATTGGTTGGGCTTCTGTAAAGGATTTGGCTTATGCTTGGAAGGGTAAGCAGGCATTGATAGAAAATTGGCGAAAAACTGGGGTTTTTGAAATCAAGAATGGACGAACAGGGCAAATGATGCCCTTGTACTATCAGCTATATGAAGACTTTACCAAGAATTCAAGCCAATACGATGTGGAAAAACATATCCGCAATATGAAAAAACCGATGCTATTGATTCATGGTACCGCAGATCCGGCCGTTCCGGTATCTGTCACAGAATCTTTTGCTGCTTGGAATAAGGAACTGGAAGTTCAATTGATAGAAGGTGCCAATCATGTTTTTGGGGGGAGTCATCCTTATGATAGGGAAGAGTTGCCTGCTCCTGCTCAGGATTTATTAAATTATAGTTTGTCTTTTTTGGCTAAATAAAAAAGGAAAAGCCCAACCGTTGAGAACAGTTAGGCTTTCGACTTAGAGAGAGCAATAATAATTCTTGGATAATCTAGGGTATAGATTAAGAATATTGTAAAGGGAGAGAATTAAGTGATCGCTATGTAGCGATTATTTAATTCCTATGTTCATGATTTTGTTGGGTCAAATGTTTGTTGATCCATTGGAATAATAAATTTGTTTGTAATAAATCTTGGGGCACTGCTTGTCGATCCATTTTTTGCAAACAGTTATAAAGGTTTTCGAGAATATGCTGAACCTCAGACCGATGAGAAACATTGATTAGCTTTTTGACAGATCGAAGGACAAGCGTCTCGATTTCATTTTTTTGGGGTTCGTTTTTCAAGGAGCGATACATGTTTCTAATAGCGCATTCCAAGTATTTGAAATCTCCTAATTCATATCGGGTAAGCAGTTCTAAGATTTTACAAAATCTCTGAGAACGAGGATAATAATTTTGTGCGGCCACTGCTTTTGTTTTGATCATCCATTCGAGTGCTTCATCAAATTCCTTTTTGAGAAAGTTGAGAATACTGAGATGGTAATAAAATTGCATTTGCAAAGGCTGGCTGATGGCCCTTTCCAAACGATCAAACTTTTCACAGATGGTCAATTTGATGAGGGTACAAATCTGTAAATTTCCCTGTGTGAGGTTTATGATAAACTCGAGAATCAGAATTTGCAAGCCTAACTTTTCCTTTTCGTCCTCGTCTTTGATGCTATTTTGGTGACTCTTTAAGAAGCGAATGACTCCCTGAAGCTTATCTTCCTTCCCCGGTTTATGGAGTAAGTATTGAATGTGTTTTTGATTAGTCCGATTAAAATCTTCTGAAAAGATTGGTATCAAATGCGCTTGCTTGATCCACAATTGTTGTATTTCTTCTTGGTGGTTCAGAGCCTTGGCGATATTGCCGTGGAAAAAGGCATTGATAGATTGAATTTCGGTGTTTAATAAATTGCAGATAAAAGTTGGTGGATTTTGAAAATCTTCAACTGGAAGGTTTTCGATTTCTTTTTCAAGAACTTTGATCCACAATGCATTATCGGCAGTAAGGGAAGTGAAGTGGAGTTTTTCGCTGGAGACCCTATAACGCATTTCCATTCTAATTAATCCAGCAACCATATCAAATTCGTCTAATATTTTTGATGTTTTTTGGGCTACATTTTTTTGAGGAATGTAGGTGATTAATTTTTTTTCGAAGCTTAGCGCTTCATAATACAAATGGTGTAGTTGAAAATGTAAAGTTTGCTTTTTTACCTTTCGTACTAAGGCATATGCTTGTTCGTAAAGTGCTTTAGAAAACAAGAATTCTACGGATTGTAGTAAACCCTGAATTTGCTTGGTAACATTTTTTGAATTGTGTAGCGGGCGCAAAGATTTGAGTAGCAATTCGTAAAGAAGGTATTTGGTTTTTCCCAAATTCTTTCCGAATGCCTGATTCTTAAACTTCCTTTTAAGTTTAGCCTCATTGTATTCCTCTTGCTGATCAATGGCATCAAAAAGCAAGATGTAGTTATTCTTGTTTTTGGAATACCTAGAAGCAGCCATTTTGAAATGACGCTTTTCCGCTTTACTCAAAGTGCGTATCAATTGGTGAACAGCTTCTGTGTTTTTCATATCAGTTTTGTCTCTAAAGTCAATTTCGAACGAGAAATTCTGGGGTTTTTTGACCTTCTTTAAAGTGCTTTTGGGGTGGGTTGAGAGAATTTATTATATTTACCAAATCTCCCCGTTGTTTGATGTTGTAAATATAGGCCAGTTTGATTCAGGTTTTAAACCACCTAATTGGCGAAATAGTACTTCAAAAGAGCTTTGAAGTAAGATTTTTATCACACATTAAACGACGAGTTTTGTTGCCTATAAAGAAAATAAAAACCTGCTAACTTCCTGATAATCAGTGTTAAACACTGGTTTTACGAAACGTGGGATATCTAATTTTCAACAATGATTTTACTCGATAGAGAGCGTACTATTTTATAGGGTTTCAGAGGACCCGAAAATCTTTGATTTTTTTTAAATAACAGCGTTTACTCTAAGGGTTTACTAGAATTCTTTTGCATATGAGTCAAGGTAATGACCATCTTTTTCAATTGATCCACTCAATGTCAAGTTCCGAAAAACGGTATTTTAAGCGGAATGCTTTGATAGCTAAAGATGCTGGGGCAAATTATTTAAAGCTTTTTGATGTCCTCAATAAGATGAAGGTTTATGATGAAGCCACTCTGATCAAGAAGAAAATAGTGAAGCATTTGGCTTCTGAACGCAAATACCTCTACGAAACCATTCTGAGAAGTCTTCGCAATTATAGCAGCGAAGAATCTGTCCGTGCCCAAATTAGCGATTTGATCCTTGATGCTGATAATTTATTCAAACGAGGGCTTTACGACCAAAGCGAAAAACGTCTAAAAAAAGCCCATCGATTAGCTACCGAAATCGGAGATCTACTCATTTTAATAGAAATCTCTAAGCTTCGTCGACGCTCCATTAAACTAATGAAGTCTAGAACTTACAATCAAGAAATGGAAAATCAAATCACGGAAACGGAAAAGCTTTTGGAATTGCTGAATAGGGAGTTTTATTATATGGATATCTCGGATCGGATGTTCAATTGGGCGATTAAGAACTTATCCATAAAGAGTGAAGAGGAGACTTTAAATTTGAAAAATACTTTTTTACCTGCCTTAGAAAAAGAAAAGTATGAATACTTATCGATGGAAGGAGAGCGGCAATATGATTATAGTCATGGACTTTTGTATCGTCTAGTGGAAGACATCGAAAATGCTTCCCACTTTTTTAAGAATGGTTTAGATTGGTGGGATCGAAACCCAATAATGAAAACACAAAAGTTTACAAGCTATATTAATAATGTCTCCAATTATATTGGAACCCTTTTTCGATTAAAGAAGCATGAATTAATTCCATTGGTAATTGCCGAAGTTGATCAATTGAAAATTAATAATTATCACGATAAAAGCCGAGCTTTTTTAAGCTCCTCTTTGTGGAAGATTTTATTTTATTTTTCTTCTAGAGAAGTATTACCAATTGGTAAACTAATTCCTGAAATTGAAGCTGGAATTAAAAAGTATCAGTTTTCGGATTATTCTAAGATGACTTTGGAGGGTAATCTCATTACCTATTATTTCTTAGTGGAAGAATGGGTAGCTTGTCAGGAACGATTTGAAAAAATCTTTAGCGCTAAACGCTTGCCACAAAGAGAAGGAGCCTTGCAAAAAATTAGGATCATTAGTCTGGTCGCTTATTTTGAGATGGGCAAAGTTGAAAAGCTAGAAGCAGCTATTCGAGCAACACAACGATTTTTTGAAAAAACAATTCCAGACAAAGAGCGCTATGAGTTTAAAATCTTAGGTTTTTTTAAGAAAATAATGAGAGTGCCTCACTCTGAACAAAAAAAGCTAATGAAAGATTTTGACGACTTTTTGAAAAATGTTTCGGAATCTTTTGCAGAAGGAGATCTAGGAACGGTAGCTCCTAATATTGAAGAGTTGAGGTTGTGGTTGGGAAGTAAATTGGAAAACCATTCTATTCTGAAAATATTTCAGCAAAACTCTGGATTTGCAAATTCTCAGAAATAAAATGATTTTCCAAACTCCTTCTGATAATATTTATTTCAAGATTACAATTATATTATTTCCTAATTCACGAATATTGAGTTTCTTACCAGTAAGGTTAAATTTATGACCTTTAGCCGTTATATTTGTTTGAACATCATCAATACCAATAAAAAAAGCAGAAGCCTCTACTGTATTAAATGTAATCGTCCATTGAGCATTATCAGTAGATTCAATGATGCCACTGCCAGAAAGAGCGCTGTCTGCAACTTCTGCAAATAGACCATCTGCATTTATTTGGATCATTGCTCCGTGTCCGCTAAGAGGGATTTCTGTTGTTCCAGAACTATCAGTGAAGAGTAGTTTGGACATGTCTGTTGAAAGGGATACACTATTCGCCATCGGTTTTATGTTTTTAGAAATTTAAAAATCAAAGTTAGGTGCGTAAAAGGTCAGTCTCTTGATTTTTCAAACAAGTAGACTCTTTGAAGTTGAATCGGGCTAAGTGGACTTTCTATAGGGATAGTGAATAAAAATAAAGATGTTTAAAAACTAAGATTAGTTCCAACCAAATATTATAGTTATTTCTAATATTCAGATGCTTGTGTATTAGCTGTTAATCCTTGATTTTGTTGGATTAATGACTGATTTTCTTTCTTGGATTCAGGGCCAAATAAGAATGGGAAAATAAGTCTTAAGTCCTCTTACCAGTAAAGACCTAACGGCTTGTAGGGTAGGATGTTTGGTTTAAACACTTGCTTAGGTAATAATGGAAGATTAGTTTTGTTGATTTGTATTTAGCTTGCCGTACGGACTTTTCCCGAAAGGGAAGCCTAAAGGTGGACTTTATTTTTTAAACTGAATTTATATCATAAAAATACGAGGTTGAATTATTTTTTGTCTGCTGTCTTGCGTAATTTTGATTTGATCAAGCTCCTTATTTATTCACCCATTTGATAGAATTAACGTGCTGTCACTATTTCGTACCAATCAATTTATTGCCAATATCTTCTTGATATTTTATGCTGCAATATTTCGACTTTCTGCTTTTTTGGTACCTCCACAAACCCTCTCGGATACGGGGGGGGTATTGGCCAATTGGATCTTTCAATGGATTTCTCCTTTCTCTTTTAGCGGCTCTTTGACGGCTTTCTTTTTGGTCGTCTTTCAAGGAGTATTGATTAATATTATCCTAGCACGACATCGAATGGCTAGTGAATTGAGTTTGCTTCCCGGTATGTTTTATGTTTTTCTAGCAAGTAGTATCTCTGAATTTTTATATCTCTCTCCTGTTTTATTAGCGACGACTTTCTATTTATTAGCTTTATACGAAATGTTTGCAAGCTATAAAAAATATACTGCTGCTGGGCAAATCTTCAATATTGGGTTGGGAATAGGTGTAGCTAGTTTGTTTTACCCTTCTATGGTGGCCTTTCTTTTATTAGCAGTACTGGGTTTAAGAATTCTTAGGGCTTTTAAGTTTAAAGAGCAATTGATCTTGACCTGCGGGTTTGTGGCACCTTATTTCTTAAGCTTTGTTTGGTTTTTCTTTACCGATCAATACCAGTATTTTCTCGAAACTCAAATTATTAATGGCTTTAGTTTTATGGACTATTCCAAAAATTTAAAAGATTGGATATTCTATGTTAAAGCAGGTTTTTTCGTGACTTTGACGCTTTTCTTACTGGCCAATTTCAATCGGTTTATGCTGAAAAGGAAAATCGAAATTCAAAAAGACATCAGTGTACTTTACTTAGGTGGCTTATTTGCCTTCTTGTCTTTTTTTATTCAAGCCAATGTCGGACTAGATCATTTTTTTCTGGCAGTGCCTTCTCTCGGAATTTTACTTTCTTTTGCTTTCCTAAATTTGAGTAGACCAATAGCTGAGGCCATTCATTTGCTAATGCTTTTTGGAGTATTAATCCTCCAATACCACACTTGGTGGATAGGCTAGTAAGAAACGCTTGATGGATTAAGTCCGAATTTATATTGTTGAATATCTTGCTTCTGAAAATGAATTTCCAATATCAAATATATTGGTTAACAAAGTAATAAGGTCAATTGATTTGCTCTTTTTCTAAACCTAGCTATTTTATTTCTCTTGTAACTTTATTGAGGCCAAATTTACTTTGGTAGTTAATGTATTTTACCTATATTTGACCAACATTCAAATTCACCTTCCCATAATCTCATATCAACCTTGGCAGTTGCCTGCCTTTCAAAGGGATCTTCCCTTTTTTGAGAGCCAAATTCTGGTCTTTTCCAAAGCCTTTTAAATCCCATTCCCAAACCTGTTTTAAGTCCCTCTTACAAGGGATGAAATCCAAACAAAACATATTAATATAATTTATATGTTTTGGCAGGGTATTTGTTTTTTATACCGCACCAGAAGAAACCAGATATTTAGACTAACAGCAGATACAAAATAAAATGAGAGCAATCCTTACCCTAGTTTGTCTACTAGTCACCACCTTCGTTTTTGCTCAGCTTGAGCCCGTACAGTGGTCCTTTGATGTAGAAAAATTGAATGATAAAGAATACGATATCATCTTTAGTGCAGATATCGACAGAGGCTGGGCCCTTTATTCCCAGTTTATGGAAGCCAGTCATGGTCCAATTCCTACTTCTTTTGAATTTTCTGGAGATAGTAGAATCGAGTTGATCGGAGATGCCAGCGAAGCTGGACATAAGCAGGAGGCCTATGACGAAGTTTTTGGAATGAAGTTGGTTAAATATAAAGGAA
>CAYQRA010000155.1:0-11001 GCA_964419315.1 uncultured Saprospiraceae bacterium
ATCAGAAAAATTACGCCTAGATATTTCTATCAACTCTAACTTTTCTTTTAGTTTTCTTAATCCCAAAAAACACATCACTATTCTTTGAATAGACAGATTTTCCTTTCAAAGGAAAAAATCAAACTTTTACAATTTTAGAAACCTGTCACTGAAAATAAGATTCCTTCCTGACCTACTCCAATCGCTTCCCCTTCCAAAATTCCAGAGGTATCAGATGACTGATTAGGAATAAACAATTACAGCATTAATAGCAACTCTGGCATTAAAAAAAGAACAAATAAATAAAAGCAATAAAGTCTTTTTTTACGCTGTCAATTCTTGTCTCACAAAATGAAAACTAGCCAATAAACCGGAATGTTTTTTTCGCTTTAAAAAAATGGTAAGCTTATCATCATAGGCTTCCCTAAACTTTATTTTCCATCAAAAAAAACTCAAAAAAAGACATGAAAAAAAATATTTATCTAAATAAAATAAATACTTCTTCTAAATCAAAACTCACCCTGTTTTTTTTGATTTTGATGTTTGGAACAAATACCATTAATGCCCAAATTGCTCCGGGCAATGTTTCTTCAGAGTTAAAAACTTGGTATAAAGCAAGTGTTGGAATTACAGGTGACCCAGTCTCCCAATGGGATGACCAATCTGGAAATGATCACCATGTAGATCAATCCACTGCTAGCTATCAACCTACTACCGGTGGCTTGATGAACTTTAATCCTGCCCTAACTTTTGATGGATCAAACGATCGATTAGAATTTGGAGGAAGTAGATTCATCGCTACGGATGCAGCCGGGACTATGTTCGGTGCAGCTACAAATTCAACAACCGGTAGTTATCAAAATTTAGCCGTTTTAGGATCAGACCATCCACACATGGGGGTTGGGCCTAATAGTGGTGATTGGTCAGCTCTGTTATACAATGCTGGTTTCAATTGGCATCCAACGGACATGAATGCCAATCAACCTTATGTTTTCGATTATTTTTGGAATGGAGGAAATGCCTTAAATGCTGGTGGTGGTGTACGACTAGATGGATTGGAAGAGACGAGTGCTAGCATGCACTCCTTATCGATTGGGGGATCTACTTTTAAATGGACTATTGGATCTTATCCTGGAGCAGAACCCTGGAATGGAATGATTGGAGAGATCATCTTATATGATCGCAATCTAACAAGTACTGAAAAAGACCAAGTAGATACTTACTTAGGAATTAAATACGGAACAACCTTATCTCACAATTACTTAGCTGGAGATGGTAGTACGATCTATGATGTTTCTACTTACGGAAATGATGTTGCAGGAATTGGTCGAGAAGATGGTCAGGGCTTAGCACAAAAACAGTCCATGTCCGTCAATAGTGGTAATCAACCAGCCATTGCAATCGGCGATCAGACTGCTGGATTTCCTGCGACTGTTGCTGCCAATTCATCCTCCTTTAGCGCTGATGATAGTTATATGATTTGGGGAAATAATGGTCAAAGCGAAAGTTACGCTACAAGTTATACCCCGAATAGTTACACCCCAGCTTCTGCCTACTTAATTATGGATGCCATCTGGCATGTAGAAGAAACGGGAACCATTGGAACAGTTACAGTAAGAGCTCCAGCAGGAGCTAAACATTTGATCGTTCACAATAGCAATGACTTCACCTCCGGTACTCCTAATGAAATAGTCTTGGATGCCAATGGATTGGCAACGGTTGACTTAACCGATGGACAATATTTTACTTTCGGTCAAGAAGTAACAGCTCCTGGATGTGTAAGTTCTAACCTTTTAACTTGGTACAAAGCTGACATAGGCGTAACGGGTTCATCCAATGCATCTGCTTGGGCAGATCAATCTGGAAATGGAAACGATATTGCGCAATCCACAAGTACCTATCAACCCGCTACTGGTGGGATGATCAACTTTAATCCTGCCTTAACTTTTGATGGATCAAATGACCGATTAGAATTTGGAGGAAGTAGGTTTATTGCTAACGATGCTGCCGGTACGATGTTTGGTGCAGCATCGAATTCGACAACGGGGGGCTATCAAAATTTAGCAGTACTAGGATCAAACCATCCCCACATGGGAGTAGGACCTAATGGCGGTGATTGGTCCGCTTTGCTATACAATGCTGGTTTTAATTGGCATCCAACTGATATGAATGCCAATCAACCCTATGTCTTTGATTATTTTTGGAATGGAGGAAATGCTTTAAATGCTGGAGGTGGAACAAGGCTAGATGGATTGGAAGAAACTAGTGCAAGCATGCACTCCTTATCCATTGGTGGGTCTACTTTTAAATGGACGGTCGGATCTTACCCTGGCGCAGAACCTTGGAATGGAATGATTGGTGAAATCATCTTATATGATCGAAATCTTTCAAGTACAGAAAAAGATAAAGTAGATTCTTATTTAGGAATAAAATATGGAACAACACTTTCTCATAATTATTTAGCAGGTGATGGCGGTACCGTGTATGATGTTTCAACTTATGGAAATAATGTAACGGGTATTGCTAGAGATGATTGCCAAGATTTATCTCAAAAACAATCAAAGAGTGTCAATTCAGCTTCCATAATTACTATTGGAATTGATACGACTATAACAACAGATAATGCTTCCCATTCCGGTGCTTTTGACAACACTGATGAGTTTGTTGTATTCGGAGATAATGGAGCTACGGGTTGGACTTCAGCAAGTTTTTCTGGTCCTTGTCATATTCCAGAATCACTAAATAATTTAAGTGATCAAAAATGGAAATTACAGGAAACAGGAGATGCCAAAAGTGTACGATTACAATTGCCAGATTCTTATTTTTCAGGAAATGTGGATGCAACAAATTATCCAGTTTATCTGATTTATGCGGATGATGAAGCCTTAAACACCAATCGGGTTTCTGTACAAGGAACTGTAGATGGAAGTAATATTATCTTCGATGCAGACTTCCCTGCTAATAGCACCGTTTATTTTTCTTTTGCAGGTACCAATTCTGTTTCCGCTTGTACAAACTGTACCGGTGATGCACAATATGTAAGTGCTGCTGCTGCATACGGGTATGGATGTAGTGGTGCCAACCAAACTTCTAACTCGGTTACGGGGGTTGCATCAACAGGCGGAGCCGCTGATATTTCTACTGATTTTTCAGTCACCTTCCCAACGGACGTAACTGAATTTATTGATCAATGTTGGCCAAGAAGATATGGAGATTGGTTGCAGATGATCCGATATGATAATACCACAGGAGCATCTGGTGAGGTTCTTTTTGAAGCCAGTTTTGATAAATCAACTAAACCTTCTTTTGATATAGCTAGTGTAGATTATTTCATTTGGCAACAAGATGAAATAGAAATCATTGGATATGATTGTAGTGGCAATGTGGTGCCCGATGCTTACAGGACTTCTCTTAAATATCCTGCTGCGGAATCTTATGGTTCCCTTTTAGGTACCGTCGATACTACTGCAAATGGCGGAGAAGGAAGAGAGAATTATATTTTTTATGCGAGTCCATTTTGGAAATGGGGTACACTGAATGTCGAGTTTACAAAGGCAGTAGACAAAGTAGAAGTAAAATGGCGACAAAAGTCTAGGCGATTCAATTTTAAATATTTCCAGTACTTATACATTGGACCAATGACCTTGGATTGCCCGTTTGTTCCTTCTTGTCCTACGGATGAAAACATTTATGTAAATATGTCAACGGATAAACCTTCCTACAGCACTTGTGATACCGCTACTCTTTATTTGAAATTGAAAAACTTAGGATGCGACCCACAGATCATTGATTTACAAAATGTATTGCCTTCAGGAGTAAATTATTTAGAAGGTTCTCTAAATACAGATCAACTTGTTAGTGCAGGTGGAACGGCTGGTTCCGCAAATGCTTATGGTGGAACAAGTTCTTTTAATTGGACAGGCTTTACACTTCCCGTTGGAGAAGTTACCGTCCCTATTCAATTCTATGCATCAAGTGGAGTAAGTTCTACCGCGCAAGCTGATTTTCAAATTTCTGGTGGAGACACTGGGCAGAGTGATAATAGCAATGCGAATGGCTGTCAAGCTACACCAATTAATTTTACTGCTGAAACGCCGCCAGTTTTACCGGAGGTAGCTATCTCTACCGATGAAACTTGTTACGATCCAAGTGGTCAACTAAATTATACAATAACTATAGACAACACTTCCGGTGGTGCCCTTTCCCCGATTAACTTTTCAATCCCTCTATCCCTAGATTTTACCATCGTAAATAGTAGCGTGGTTTATTCCAATGCTTCAATGACCAGTGATGTAAATTTCATGACGAATACCGCAGATGAAGGAGGTTTAATCCAAATGGACAACTTGACTATTCCAAGCGGCACTTCAACTATTGAATTTACAGCGAATGCCAATACTTCTGATACCACTGCTACCCCTTCGGTAATCATCACTGGTGATATAACAACTTCTTGCGGAGCTGCTGCCGAAAAAATAGTAAGCGATACTATCGAACATTCAGCGGACCCTAATGCTACAACTTGCGAAACAGATTCAGACGGAGATGGTATTGTTGATTCTGCGGAAGCTCCAGGAGAAGAAAACGATCCCTGTTTACCGGTGCAAAGTTCTAGCTATAATGGTTATGATTCAAGTAACACCACATGGCAGTCAGCCGATTGCGATGGAGATGGTGTTAGCAATACGCAAGAGGTAGCTGACGGAAGTGATCCTTATGATCCTTTAAGCTTCTTAGATGCAGACGGAGATGGCGTTGCAGACAATGGTGGTGATGCGGATGCTGCTGACCCTTGTATACCTGCACAGTCTTCTGGCTATACCGGTTTTGATAGTCTAAATGTTATATGGAGAGCCGGAAATTGTGATGGAGATAGCGATACCAATGGAGCGGAAGCGGATGCTGGTGCTGATCCATATTGTGACCAGAGTACCGTTAGTAATCCGACCATGAATTGCGACTGTAATGCGGGAAGCGCCGCACCAATCTTAAATCAAAATTAGCATAATGTGCTATTCATTTTTTTAATTTAAAAGTCAATTACATTATGCAAAAAAATAACACAAAAGTATTTGTTCATGGCTCTTTGTTTGCCATAACGGATGCGTTTTATAAATACATTCCCATTCAATCAAGGTTTAAATTTAAATCGTTTTTCTTAACGCTTTCTTTTTTGACCTTCGTCTTTTCACTTGCTGCACAAATAGCAGTGGCCCCAAGTTGTCCTGCAGGAACAGCAGACCTTACGACCATTTCTGCTGACAACCTTCCTGCTGGAACCACTTTGACTTGGCATTCAGGAATTCCAGTTTCAGATGCAAATAAAGAAGCTGATGTATCTAGTATCGCTACAGGTACCGTTTTATATGCTGCTTTTTATGACCCTGTAATTATGTGCTATTCGGATTCGGTAACTCAAGTTTCTGTAGGATTTTGTGCAGAAAGTATCTGTCCTGATACGGTCGTTGACCTTACCTTAGAATTCACGGCTACCAATTTACCTAGTGGCAACATCATGACCTGGCACACGGCCTTACCGGCAACAACAGCCAACAAGATGAGCGATTCAACTAGTGCCGCAGCAGGGACTTATTATGCGGTCTTTTATGATGCAAGTAATGATTGTTATAGCGATGATGGAAATGCTGCTGCCCTTGTAGTAGTTACCAAAACGGATTGCGATACCGATGGCGACGGCGTCCCCGATACCGACGACCTAGATTCTGATAATGATGGCATCCCCGATGATGTGGAAATACTCACCGCCGGAACCGGAGGTGATACGGATGGCGATGGCATTCCCGATTATCTGGACTTGGATTCAGACAATGATGGAATTCCAGATTTAATAGAAGCAGGAGGAACCGACACGGATGGAGATGGACTTGTTGATGATGCCTGTAATGTCCCCGCCACCTGTGATGTAGATGGCGATGGTTTGATGGACAGCGCAGATGCCGTAGATGATTCGGCTAATCCAAATCCAACTGCTGGACTAGCGGGTACTACCCTACCGATCACCGATACAGATAGTGATGGCAATCCCGATTTCCAAGACCTAGATAGTGATAATGATGGAATCAATGACATTACCGAAGCAGGGATTCCAGATACCGATAATGATGGAATCGTTGATAACATCAACCCGAATGGCACCTTGATAAATGATGCCGATAGCGATGGATTCGACGATGGTTTAGATCCCAATGACAATAATACTGCGGGTACAGGAGATGGTTCCGGTACACCGGTAACACCTGCTGATACCGACGAAGATGGTTTCCCTGATTTCCAAGATTTGGATAGTGATAATGATGGAATCAATGACATCGTAGAAAGTGGCAATGCTGCTGCGGATGCCGATGGAGATGGCATCGCTGATAATCCAACTACCGATACCGATGGCGATGGGATTCCCGATTCTATTGATGATGCACCCGCTGATTTTGGAGATGCCGGAGGAAGTGAACCAACCGATACGGACAATGATAATATTCCAGATCATCAAGATTTAGATAGCGATGATGATGGCGTTTTGGATATTGTAGAAAGTGGAAATGCAGCAGCCGATCCTAATGGCGATGGCGTGGCCGATGGTGGAGATGCTGATGGCGATGGGATTCCTGATTTGCTTGATGATGATCCTGCTAACTTCGGTGATGCCGGAGATGCTGGAAATACCGATGACACTTCTGATCCTTTAGATGCTAATTCTGGAGGAACAGGCGTACTTGTAGATTCTGGTACGGATGCCGATGGCGATGGTATCCCAGATAGTGCGGATGACGATGACGTTAACTTTGGAACTTCCCCTGATACCGATGGCGACGGCGTCCCCGATACCGACGACCTAGATTCTGATAATGATGGCATCCCCGATGATGTGGAAATACTCACCGCCGGAACCGGAGGTGATACGGATGGCGATGGCATTCCCGATTATCTGGACTTGGATTCAGACAATGATGGAATTCCAGATTTAATAGAAGCAGGAGGAACCGACACGGATGGAGATGGACTTGTTGATGATGCCTGTAATGTCCCCGCCACCTGTGATGTAGATGGCGATGGTTTGATGGACAGCGCAGATGCCGTAGATGATTCGGCTAATCCAAATCCAACTGCTGGACTAGCGGGTACTACCCTACCGATCACCGATACAGATAGTGATGGCAATCCCGATTTCCAAGACCTAGATAGTGATAATGATGGAATCAATGACATTACCGAAGCAGGGATTCCAGATACCGATAATGATGGAATCGTTGATAACATCAACCCGAATGGCACCTTGATAAATGATGCCGATAGCGATGGATTCGACGATGGTTTAGATCCCAATGACAATAATACTGCGGGTACAGGAGATGGTTCCGGTACACCGGTAACACCTGCTGATACCGACGAAGATGGTTTCCCTGATTTCCAAGATTTGGATAGTGATAATGATGGAATCAATGACATCGTAGAAAGTGGCAATGCTGCTGCGGATGCCGATGGAGATGGCATCGCTGATAATCCAACTACCGATACCGATGGCGATGGGATTCCCGATTCTATTGATGATGCACCCGCTGATTTTGGAGATGCCGGAGGAAGTGAACCAACCGATACGGACAATGATAATATTCCAGATCATCAAGATTTAGATAGCGATGATGATGGCGTTTTGGATATTGTAGAAAGTGGAAATGCAGCAGCCGATCCTAATGGCGATGGCGTGGCCGATGGTGGAGATGCTGATGGCGATGGGATTCCTGATTTGCTTGATGATGATCCTGCTAACTTCGGTGATGCCGGAGATGCTGGAAATACCGATGACACTTCTGATCCTTTAGATGCTAATTCTGGAGGAACAGGCGTACTTGTAGATTCTGGTACGGATGCCGATGGCGATGGTATCCCAGATAGTGCGGATGAAGATGATTTTAATTTTGGAAGTTCCTTGAACACTACTTTCGCAACTAGTGATTTTGTAAACACATCTGTGGATGCTCAAGTTACTACAAGTGTTTTAGTAAATGATGAAGACCAAAATGGTGATACCCAATCCATTTATTCCATTAAGGTGGACACCAATGGAGATGGACAAGCGGACGCCAACCAAATGGTAGGAAGTCCAACTACCGTAGCCGGAGTAGATACAGATGGTACACCGAACCTAAATGCAGGAACACTTACCATGAATTCTGACGGTTCCTACACTTTCGTGCCAAGCGCAGGATTTGCAGGGGAGGTCAATTTTGCTTATACCGTTTGCGATAGCAAAACAGTACCAGCATGTGATAGTGCCAATGTTGAAATCGGAGTACTCCCTTTACCCAATACTTCTGAAACAAATCTAAATGCAAATTTGGATGCACTTACTACTGAAGAAGGTGCTACTTTTCAATCCAACTTGATCGCAAATGATAGTGATCCAGATGGAGGAGACCTCAGTATTTCTAGTGCACAAGTGGATACAGATGGAGATGGAATAGTTGATGCCCCATTGACTCTTGGTAGTGCTACAGTTGTTGCTGGAATTGATAAGGATGGAAATATTGTACCTAATGCAGGGACCATTAAAATCTTAGCTAACGGTGAAATTGAAGTAATCCCAGCAGGTGGGTTCCAGGGAACTATTATTGCGGAATATACTGCAACGGACGATGATTTAGATGCTGATTCAGCATCTATTATAATAGAGGTAATGGACGCTAGTGAAAACGAATTATTTGCAGGAGATGATTCAAAAACTTCTGATTTAGAAGCGGAGATAAGTGGCAATCTTTTTGATAATGATTTTGATCCCGAAGGCGATTCATTTGTGCTAACTGATATTGTTGTTGATACCGATGGTGATGGTTTGGGGGATACCAGTAAAGCCGCAGACATTGATGGAACAACTTCCATTTCAGTTGGAGGGATTGATGTTGACGGTAATACCGTTGCTAATGCAGGTACTTTGGTTATTGATTCAGATGGTACTTACGATTTTGTTTCGAATGCAAATTTTGCTGGAAATATAAATATTTGTTATACTGTTTGTGATGGACAATCACCAGCCGCTTGCGACAATGCTACTCTAGAGATCACGGTCTTAGAAGTGTTTAGAGATTATGGAGATGGTCCTTCGAACTACCCAGTTTGTTGGCATAGAGCAATGACGGACTCCAATACCGATGATGTCTTTGATGGTACAAATGATGTTTGGTTAGGTTCTAAATCAAGTTTTGAAGGTTCTTCAAAAACTAGTCCAACTGGAGATGCGGATTCTTTTGATGATGCTTTAACTTTTGGAAATGATCCCGGAAACTTCCCAATTGCCATAGCTCCTAACACGAGTTTTAATGTAGATTTTACAGTTAACTCAACAAGTCCGAATCTTGTTTTTTACGGATTATGGATTGATTGGAATGAGGATGGAACCTATGATGATTTTTATAATGGTTCTCAAGTTACAGCGAGTCCGGCAACAGCTTCCGTTTTGATCAACTCCCCTGCTAACTATGCTGGCCAGCCCGTAAATGTCAGGATTAGAGTAGATGATTCCGCTTTAGATAGCGACGATTACCAAGGTGGAAAAACCAATGGTGAAGTAGAAGATTATACTCGTTTGGTTGTTTTACCAGTTAGTTTGAAGAGCTTTACAAGTCAAAAAGATGATTGTAATATTTTATTGAATTGGTCAACAGCGTCAGAAGAAAATTTTAGCCACTATGAAGTCCAATGGAGTGGAGATGGAATCAATTTTACTACCCTAGATTATGTAATTGGGGAAAATTCACCAACAGGTTCTTTTTATACCTTTAGCGATGAATACCCGTCTGATTTTAATTACTATCGGTTAAAAATGGTTGACGTCGATGCTTCCTTTGAATATTCTCCAGTTGTCTATAATGATGTAGATTGTGCAGGGGTTAAGGATTTTAAAATATATCCTAATCCTATGTTTAAAGAGCAAAACATCCTCTACATCGATCTATATTCTCCAAATGATTTTGCGGAGATTAATATAGTAGATATGTTAGGACGAACGGTAAAAAGAGTTTCGTTGGAGGTAAATAGAAACATTAAAAACAAAGTACATTTAGATCTTTCAGAATTGCCTTCCGGGACCTACTTAGTTCAACAAGTTGGGAAACGCAAAACCGAATTGTTGATTTTAACTGAATAAATTTTTCTTTTAGAATGAAGTTATTTAAAGGGATTACTCAAAATTTGAGTAATCCCTTTTTTTGAAGCTTTTTAAATTGAAGGGGACCACAAGCCCGTAAAGAAGGCTCCTTAGATACGAAAACGACATCATTTTACTCTCCTATAAAGAGGCATTAAGGCAAACAATTAATACCATCAAACCCTAAGAGGCTTTCCCCAAACCCAACATACGGATTGCATTGTCTTTAAATATGCCTTGTTTGACTTCTTCTTTAAACCCTGCTACTTCAAAGTCTTTCATCCAACGTTCTGGAGTGATCAATGGAAAGTCGGTTCCAAATAACATCCGTTTTTTCAACATCGTATTGGCATATTGTACCAACTGCTTGGGAAAATATTTCGGAGACCAACCACTTAAGTCGATGTACACATTTGGTTTGTGCATGGCGACGGAGAGTGCTTCATCCTGCCAAGGCCAACTAGGATGGGCTATGATGATGGGACAGTCGGGAAAATCAATGGCGACATCATCTAAATGCATTGGATTGGAATATTCCAAACGCAAACCTCCCCCACCTTTCACCCCTGAACCAAAGCCTGAATGTCCGGAGTGAAACAGCATCGGCAAATTATACTCGGCAATGACTTCATAAAGTTTATAAGCCATTTTATCATTCGGATAAAACCCTTGTGCGGTTGGGTGAAATTTAAACCCCTTGACTTGATAATTTTCGATGAGGTTCCGAGCTTCTCTGGCGCCCATTCGTCCTTTGTGTGGATCAATGCTGGCAAAGGGAATCATAACATCTGAATTTTCCATGGCCTTTTCGGCCACTTCCTCATTGGAAATTCTTCTCTTCCCTACCTCATGTTCCGCATCAA
>CAYQRA010000156.1:0-10497 GCA_964419315.1 uncultured Saprospiraceae bacterium
CTACAAGGTACTTTGATCATGAATGGGAAAGAATACAAAGGGGTTTATCGCCTCATCCGACAAAAAGCGGCGCTTGGGGAAGAAATTCCTGAAGGAATGCAGCCTTATCAAATAACGGGAACCATCTTCCTACTCGGTATTTCTTAGCGATTCTAATTTGTTAGACTTCTATCAAAACAAAAAGGGTAAGTGAAAATCACTTGCCCTTTTTGTTTTTGTCAACAAAATTCTTGATTTTTCGTATTTTTAATTAGCTGTTTAGCGCTGTTAAAAAATAAAGTCTATTGTTTTCATTATTTACCAATTTTTAGATATCCCAATGACCTCACCCACTCTAGATCAACAAATTCAAAAAGCGCATGAAGATTTGTTGCGCAAAGAAAAGATCATCATTCATATTGATCATCTGGACCAAACCATTATTGAGGAAGAAAGTCGGTTAAAGGTTTTAGAAAAAGTGCTTGCAAAAGAAGAAAAGGACTATTTAAAATTTGATAAAACGGGAGTGCGTAATTTATTTTTCAAAGCCTTGGGAACCCATAGTGATCAATTGGATAAAGAAAAAGAGGAGTACCTGATGGCTTACATCAAGTTCAATGAATGTGTAAGTACGATTGAACGATTGTATCAGGAAAAAGAGATTTTGATGACAACGCTTTTTGGACTTTTTGATGCACAAAAGCAACTCGATCAATTGCTCCTAAAAAAAAGAAAAAACTTCAAAGCGACTACCGACTCAGAGGTATTGGCCTTTTTTCAATTAGAGAAAGCATTGGCTACCAAGTGGGCGCGGTTGAGAGAAATTGAAGAAGCCATTAGTGCTGGCGAAGCCACGGTTCCCCTGCTCCTTAAGATTGTGGAAGACTTAAAGCACATCAAAGATTGGGGCACGATGAGCTATGCAGGCAAAGGTCGATACAGTAGTTACAAAAAGAAAAAATACATCGATCAGGCGACCAAAGAAGTATTCGAGGCCAATGCCTTATTCGAAAAATTTGAAATAGAATTGCAAGATATTGCCAAGCATTTCCAATTAAACTATAAGAAGGACATTTATGTATTCAAACAATTCGTAGATACCTTTTTGCAAAACTTGGTTAGTGATTGGGTGACCAAAAAGAAAATTCAAGATGCCATCGCTGGAATCTCAAAAACGCAAACGCAAGTAAAAAAGACTATTGCTACCCTAAAAAAGGAAATTGTAAAAACCAATAAGCAGATTCAAAAAGATCAAATACTGATAAAAGAACGGTTAATACAGTTAGCCCTTTGAGCTCCTACAAGGCTTCGGGAGTTCATTACCCAATATAGTACAAGGCTCAAAAAGGGTACTAACAACATACATTTATGTTAAAAAAACGCTATTTAGAAGACTTGAAAGCAATTGATTCATGACCTATTGCAAAAATTCATGTATATTGGAAGCGGAGCAATGTTCAGGTTTTTATCTAATTTATTCCTTTTTTCCTTCGAAAATCACCCGATATGAAAAAATTATTATTCCTCCCCTTTTTGTTTGCTATTGCTATAAATAGTTATGCCATGCACGAAGATCCTGTAGAAGATAAGAAGTGTGCAGATAAAAAGGAATGTGTACAAAAGAGAATAAATATCAAAAAGAAATCAGAACACAATACCATCTACTATTCTTCTATTGAGGGAGAAGCTCTTTTTATTGAAACGGTAGACAAACACCGCCGCCCCTTATCTTGTATCTTAAGAATAAATGACGAACCCAAACACACCTTTGTGCCGGAAGATGGCCTCGTTGCTTTTGATAAGAATAAAGAAGTCAAAGTCATCCATGTATTTCACGATTCTAAAGTGTATGATTTTGTTCCGGAGAAAAAAGGGTATAATAAATTGACTTTGGTCTTGAATACCAAAAATCAAAAATACCATTTGTACGAAAATCGACTTCGTAAAATCAATAATGAGGATTGGATGCAAAAGCGATCAAAAAACCGAATGGTTACTTGTGAAATCAGCTCCGAAGAACCAATTTTTAGTTGGTAAATAAAAAAGACGAATTAAAACCTAAAGAGCCGGAAAATTGCAATTGAAATTTTCCGGCTCTTTTCATTCGCCCTTTAAGCTAAGCTATAAGGCCCCCAATCAATAGCCCTCGTTTTGCTTCAAACTTGGATTGGCCAATAGATCCGAGGCAGGGATTGGAAAGAGGTCTCTAAACTTCTCGGTCAATCGACCATCTCTTACTCCTCCTTTCATTGGCCAAAGTCCTTTATCCGAAAACTCTCCAAAACGAATCAAATCTATTCGACGAGTACCTTCCCAATACAATTCTCTACTTCTTTCATCTAGGATAAAAGCCAAGTCCAAATCAGCATCGCTGATGTTTCCACTTTGGTCTCCATATGCTCTTTCGCGCAATTGATTAATCTTGGCAACAGCTTCTCCTCGATCTCCTCCAGCACCACCGCGTAGCGTTGCTTCCGCAAACATCAACCAAGCATCCGCCAATCGGAACATTGGATAATCGGTGTCCACATGGGTAACGTCCGCTCCTGATTCTCCATCAGGTGTGGTATTGGTAAATTTAGGAACCGCATAACCTGCATTAAATTCGCCAATACTGTCTTCACTGATCTCTAAGCTTTGTCCTTCCGTAAAAAAGATCGCACGACTATCAATATCTCCGGTAACATCTGGAAAACGATTGACCAATGATTTGGTCGTTCGCATTCCTCCCCATCCACCAGTCACACCATAATCTGTTGGCTCCATATCTCCACCAATTGATCCACTCACCAAGAAAGTAGTACTTCCCCAGTTTTGAGAATTTTTACCATCTGAATTGAGGGCAAAAATTATTTCATCAGAAGCATCATTCCCAATCATAAACAAATGCTGATAAACAGGTTGTAAGGTATAACCAGCGTCCATTACTTTTTTACAAGCAGTGATACAATCGGTATAGCGATCTTGTCCGACATGGGTTTCTGCATTGAGGTATAGTTTGGCTTGCAACATCCAAAGCGCTGCTTGATCAGCTCTTCCATATTCATTGGCTTTGGCACCAGCCATTTCATTTTCAATCGCAATCAACTCTGATTCAATAAAATCAAATAATTCTTGTGGGCTATTTTGCTCAGGAAACCCAGTACTGACTTCCTCTGCAATTACCACATTCCGAAAAAAGTCTAGTGCATGCCAATAAGCCATCGCTCGTAAAAAGCGAGCCTCCGCGCGGTAGGTGTTGATGATCTCAACATCTGCACCAGTGATTCCATTATCCGCCATTTTTTCAGGAGAACTTTGCTTGATAAAATCATTGGCCAAAGAAACGATAAAAGCAATCCGATAATACAATACTCGGACAAACTGATTATCAGATCCCCAATCGTGTTCGTGGAGATCACGGATACCAGCATCCGCCCAAGAGATCACCGTTTCATCAGTCGTCAATTGCTGCGCCTTCCAGTACACTCGGTTATAGCTGGTAAAGCCTTCATCGTTGACAATAGAAATATCGCCATCTCCAGCAGGACCATCTTGCCCCGTGAGCGAGTAAGCCGCATATATTTTGGCCAAATAAGACCGATAAGCAGCAGGATCTTGAAACACTTCAAATTCGGTAAAACCATCCTCTGGAAACAGTTCCAAATTGGTACAACCGACAAAGAAAAAAGGAAGACATAGAAGGAAATAAAATATCTTTTTCATGATAGCTATTTTTTATTTGGTTCTGGATAATTAGAAAGAAGCATTCAATCCAAAAAGGAAAGTAGCAGAAACAGGATAAATATTATTATCGATTCCATCGCTAAATTGAGGTGCTTCTGGATCAAGTCCGCTGTAGCCCGTTATGGTCAAAACATTTTGCGCAGTGGCATAGAGGCGGATATTTTTTACAAAACCTAATTCAGGAATAGTGTATCCCAAGGAGACATTATCCAATTTTAAAAAGGAAGCATTTTCTATATAATAATCTGATTTTAATTGTTTCTCTTTGAAATTAGCTACAAAGGCAGATTGATCAACATTATTGGTTACTAAGTCAGAAAGTCGATCGAAATATCCAGTACTCGAAGCTACATTATTATAAACGTAATTGCCAATGCTGGAGCGGAGCGTAAACGACAAGTCAAAATTGCCATAAGAGATATTAGAAGTTAAACCAAAAATCCAATCTGGGATTCCCTTCTTATCTGCTACTAAATCTTGCTCATTTACCATACCGTCGTTGTTGACATCTTCGTACATGTCATCCAAATTAATCAGACCATCATCATTATTATCTCTATCTGGAAGTGGGTTGCCTTCAGCATCTAAAAGATGGCGGTAGGTCAAGAAAGATAAAACGGGGCTACCCACTCTTTGGATTTGGATCGTCTGTCCAATATCACCACTAATTCCTCCAACTTCATAACCCAGAAAATCAGAATCTACAGATGGGTCAGAATTATCGAGCTTTGTGATTTTATTTTGATTATAAGCTACATTTACACCTAACTTCCAATCAAATTTATCTTTATCTATTACATAACCATCCAAAGCCAATTCTACTCCTCTATTTTCAATCTCCCCTATATTGGTTACGATTCGATCATTTAAGTTGGTAAACGCAGCCGTCGCTACGGTAGCCAAAAGATCATTGGTATTCTTCTGGTAAAGATCTAAGGTTCCCGAAAGTCGATTATTCAAAATCCCAAAATCAACACCAATATTAAAAGAAGTGGTTCCTTCCCATTTGATATCAGGATCTACTCCAACCCCTCTTAAGGTGGTGACAAACTCATCTCCAAATTGGTAAGTAGCATCGGAAGTACCAAAAGAATAAAAAGTAGCGTATAAATAATCTTCAATATTTTGATTTCCAGTAATCCCCCAACTTACTCTAAACTTGAGGTTGGTGAAAACATTATTCAAGCCTGTAGCAAAGTCCTCTTCCAAAATTCTCCATCCCAAAGCAGCAGCTGGAAAGAGTCCCCACTTATTAGCGGTTCCAAATCTAGTAGAACCATCTCTACGTAGAGAAACAGTCAATAAATATTTTTCATTATAATTATAATTCGCTCTACCGAAGAAAGAGATCAGTCGATTTTCTACCAAGAAGGAATCTGGTTTGATCTCTGCAGTAGCTTTATAACCAATGTCAGAATTATCGGCTTCTAATGTTATCCCTTCCGTCCATCGATTTTCTTGGTCAAAGTTTTGCCAAGAATAACCCAAAGTAAAATCAAGTTTTCCTTTACCATTCTGTAGATCGGTTCTGTAAGTCCCATAAGTTTCCAAAAGAGAAGTTCTATTGAGTAATTCTTCTTCAAAAAGAGAACCACCATTGTCAAAATTAGCCCCTTCTCTCAATAAAGGATCTTTCAGTCGTACTTTATTTCCAGTGATATAATCATAGCTTAAATTTGTCTTCCAAGACAAGCCTTCTAGGAAAGGCATCTTCAATTCAAAATTGATGGCATTTAAAGTACGCAGTGTATTCCCGTTTTCATTGGTTTGCATCAAAGTCGCTACTGGATTTTTTACTGCCAAGATATTAGGCCATTGAAAATAACCTCCAAATTCGCTATCCGGATCAAGTACTGGTTGGGTGGGATCGAAGGTCAAAGCCGCTCCCATTACATTGGGTGCAAATTGATCTTTGATATATCCCAACTTGGATTGTACATTGATCGTTAGGTTATCCTTAAAAAGTTTGGTGCCAACATTTAAAGCCGCATTAGAACTTTGGTTGCGAGAAGTTTTTAATACACCATCATTGGCTAGGTGGCTTAAAGAAAGATAGTAATTGGTTTTTTTAGACCCACCCGACATGGAGAGGTTGTGTCGAAAACCAGCTGCATTTTGCGTCACCTCATCTACCCAATTGGTATTGGCATCGCCAAGAGCAGTGATTTTTTGAGGGGCTTTTGCATTGATGGCATCTCGGTATTTAGTCGCATCAAAAACATTGGGTTCTTGTAGAAAACTAGAGACAGAATAATAACCAGAATAATTAACTTTTAGTTTTCCTGCTTTTCCTGTTTTGGTAGTAATAATGATTACGCCATTGGCTCCTCTCGAACCATAAATGGCCGCTGCGGAAGCATCTTTTAATACGGTGATGTCGGCGACATCTGCGGCATTGATAAAGTTTAGTGGATTTCTACCGGAAGCAATACCACCATCATCTAAAGGAACACCATCCACTACGATTAAAGGCTGACTACCATCAGTAGACAATCCTGTTCCTCCTCGCAATCTCAACTTAGTTCCACCTCCAGGTTCTCCATTAGAGAAAATCTGCAAACCTGCGACCTTCCCTACCAATAATTTATCCGGCGAAGCAATCACCCCTTTATTAAACTCCTCTTCTCCGACTTTCGTCACTACTCCTGTTAAATCTTTTTTCACGACCGCACCGTAACCAATCACCACCACTTCGTCCAGCAATTCAGCAGCTGGAGCTAAGGAAACATCGAGTGTGCTTTGTCCATCTTCCACAATAAATTCTTGAACAGCATAACCGGTATAAGAAAAAACCAAGGTATTTCCTACTTCGGTACTAATGGTATATTTACCATCAAAATCCGTAATTGTTCCAACGGATTGATCTTTGATGGAGATGTTGACCCCCGGCAATCCGAAATCTTCTTGGGAATCGATGACCGTTCCAGAGATCGTTACTTGTCCAATCAAGGCAGTACTGAGAAACAGGATTAAACCTGCGACCAGATAGCGATTTTTTGGACAAAGAATATTTAGGTTAGAGTTAATTTTTTTCATCACAAGCAAAAAATTTAAGGTTTAATACACTTTTAATTTGGTATTTTTCGGGGAATTGAATCCCTTATTATTTTCTATTTTTTAATAAATTTCTGCGACAGCATTTCTTTATTTTTTTCTGCGGAAAGCACATAAACGCCAGCCGGCAATTCGCTGATATCAAGGCTACCCGTATTCTCCCCTTCCGTTGGAATGATTTCAAATAATAATTTTCCTGCCATATCATAAAGTGCTATTCTTTCTTGCCCCTCAGGATAAGTAAAGTTTAGAATATCTAGGACAGGATTTTCTATAATACTCAAAGTAGCAAAGGTCATTGGTGTTGGGGTAGCAATCTCCGGGAAAGGATTGCTTTCAATATAGTTATCGATCGGCGTGGAAGTATACACTCTTGCCTCTCCTGGATACAAAATCATCGGATGGTTCAAAGGATCTGTTACTTCTATGGCTTGGCCAGAATAATAATTATACCAAGTTCCGGCCGCAGGGAAAGTTACGGTTTCGTCCAATCCAGTATCTCGCCAGAAATTACCAAAAGCAGCAATTTTCACCTCTGGATTATCATAGTGTATCCACTTGAGTCCACCTGATGGATTCCAAGAAAAATAAGTATCATCGATATGATCTGTTTTCGAACGCAAACTCATCATCGAGGTATAAACATCTCGTAAAGATTTTCGCTCTGGATCATCTCCATATTCCCAATGCGGTGGCTTAATGCCTAGACGATCATTATTTAATTCTTCATCATAACCAACTTCCCCAAATTGCCAAATCATCTTAGGTCCCGGAACGAGAAAGAAAAACACCGCGTTTAACTTGGAGCGATCCAAAGCCTTCGTTAAATCATCTTCTCTTTCCAAAACTTCAAATACAACGCGCTCTTCATCGTGACTTTCCATATAGCCAATCAAATGAGGATCATCATAATTTCTTCCACCGTGATAAAGTCCACTGATGTTGGTGGTATTCCCTCGCCCAGTAGAAACAAAGGCACCATTCATATTCCCCCAAAGCATCATTCCATAATTCGCCAATTCTTCTTCTTCCGAATTATCTGCAAAATGCTCGAGTATTACATAATTATCTGGATCAATGGCCCAGATTTCATCTGCCATTCTTTTAAGGATCGCAACTCTTGATGCATCATAAGCTCCCCAGGCACCGACATTTCCTATCGTATTTTTTTGGGTAAAACCTTTCGACAAATCGAAGCGAAAACCATCAATATGGTATTCTTCTATCCAATAAGAAGTAACCCGATCGCTGTATTCTTTGGTATAACTACTTTCATGGTTGAAATCATAACCAACATTAAAGTCATGCTTGGCGCGTGGGTTGAGCCAGATATTATCATCCGTTGGTGGACCATAAGTATCCTCATTGTATAGACGAACCAGAGGGCATCGTCCAAACGCATGGTTGAGTACAATATCCAAAATAATAGCTATACCTCTGGCATGCGCTTCATCTATCAATTTTTTCAGCTGCGCTTCCGTCCCATAAAACTTATCTACCGAAAACATAAAAGCAGGATTATATCCCCAACTTAGATTTCCTTCAAATTCCATCACCGGCATGAGTTCAATCGCATTGATTCCCAATGCTTCCAAATAATCGAGGCGATCAATCACGGCCTGAAAAGTTCGCTCATCCGTAAAGTCTCGAATAAGCAATTCATAGATCATTAGATCTTCCTTGGCAGGACGTTCATAATCATCATTTTGCCAAGCATAGTCAGGGCTAGCTGTTTGTAAGAAACTAATTCCTTCTGTCGTTTGTGTCGTTGGATAAGGTGCAAGATTAGGGTACCGATTTTCAGCTATGATCTGAGGATCATCAAAAGGCGAGCTAATTTTTTCCGCATAAGGATCAGCAATCCGAATTTGACCATCTACCAAATACTGAAAACGATATTCTTTCCCTGCGACTAAATCATCTAAGGCTAACCAAAAACGATCCCCATCTTGATTCATCAAATAATCATTGTCTAAAGACCAATCATTAAAATCACCAAGGACGTAAACGTTCTTTTTGCCGGGAGCCAAGAGCACTAAGGTGACTTTGGTTTCATCGGCTTCATAATTAATGCCATCTCTGACTTCTGCAGGCAGAGATACCATTGGTGGTGTGGGAGGAACGGTGTATTGGTGAATGATGGTATCGGTATCAAAAGCGTCGGTAGTCCCGACAAATTTTAATTCATGAATGAGTCCGTCTGAGATAACGGTATGGTCTTCCATCAGTTCCGAAACTAGTTCTTCGGAAGTAATTAAAGTGTTGTCTATAAAAATTGCTAAGTCTGCGACTGACGAAGAACGCAGGTGCATATTGATGATTTCTCCAGTTTCGTAAAAAGCAAAATCTCCCGTTGGGTTTTCCAGAATGATTCGATACTCATCACCAACGTCGGTGATGTAATCAATGGATTGTCCGTCTCCCCAATCATTACCTTTGATCAGCATTCCCAAATCTTTTAGATCTGCTTCTGCTAAACCCGTAAAATCAGTGGGTGTAATTTTTAGAGTAAACAAAAAAGTACCATTAGATTCTGTTTTTGTAAATTTTGCTGGATCAGATAAAGTAGTGTTACTATTGGCAGGATTGACATTAGAAGTCACATTGGCGCTATTGGAAGAAGGTACCCAGATCCAAGCCCAAGCCTCAGTCCAATTTTGCATGGGGGTACCGGTTACATCATAGGTGATGGTAATTTCTTCAGAAGCCTTAAAAAACTCTGGAGAAATGCTGGGTTCGATTTCCACTTTTTGGGCAGAAAGGACAGTACATTGTAGGAGAAAACAGAGCAAAAGAGGTAAAGTTCTCAGCATAAGGCATCTGGCTAGGGAAACAATGGGGACAAAAAATAAATTCAGAAAACGTACTTTAATTCCGCCAAGTAAAATGGAATAAAGTAATGGATTGATCGGAAGGCAAAATTTGCCTTCCGATCATTTCCAGAAGTATTTATAAAAGTTTTAGCGAACGCTATTTCACCTTTATCAATACCAAGTATTGTTGAGTTTTGAAACTCTTATTATTTCACAAATTCAACAGAGTAAGTATCTCCGTCGTCACTAGTGAATAAAGAAATCGCGTAAGAACCTGCTTCTGCAGCACCAACGATGATGTTTCCATCAGAGTTTACAGTGAAACCAGCAGCATCAGCACCCGCTTTCAATTGGTCGTAACCTAATACTTTGTCCCATGCATCGTTAGCACGGAATTTGAAACCACCTTCTTTCAATTCGATAGTGATTCCCCAAGAGTAAGTACCCATGTCTACACCGTTGTAGTTCAAATCATGATCATCGATTGGAGGATTGTCAGTACTTGGCCATCCGTTAGGAGTCGCATCACCAGTGATTGCCCACATGTTTTCGTCAGGAACGAAAGTGATTGGTGCAACATCTCCAGTTTTTTCTGCAGTGAAAGTGATTCCATCAGCAGGAGTCCAAGTGATAGTAGCCGTGTAAAGACCTTCGTCTTCTAAAGCGAAAGGAATATTACCTCCGCCTGGTACTAAGTTATCCGCAGCACCACCAAAGTTGGTGAACATTTGGTAACCATTGTCAAATGCAAAACCAGCATCAGAGTCGATTCTACGATCTACGGTCCAACGACAGTTGAAACGTAGTTTGTATTCTCCTTTTCTCATTTCAACATCAGTAGCAGACCAGCTTCCACCTTCTGCATTAACAGAACCACTTAGTTCGCTATCAGCTCCCCAGCCACCAGGAGTAGCAGAACCGATAA
>CAYQRA010000156.1:10507-10984 GCA_964419315.1 uncultured Saprospiraceae bacterium
GATAAGACTAGCACCAGCGATATTAACAAGTACTACTTCACTAGTAGTTGCATCATAAGTTATTTTGTACAAACCATCCGCAGCGACAGCAAACTTAGCATCTCCTGTTTCTGTTTTTACTAAAGTATAGTTATTCTTTCCACAGCCAGAAACATCATCAGTGATTGCTTCTGCACTAGCACCATAAGAATTTTCAACTGCCTTATCAGTGATTTGAACGATTTGGTGGTCACCAGCAGTCAAGTAAGCATAGCCAGTAACAAAACCAGTTCTGTCTTGAGCAGCGAAACCATCATCTTCTACCTGTTCTGCAGTCAATACAGCGGTAGCGATTGGGTCAGCACCAGAAGCAGCGATGTAGAAACCATCTGCTACATTGATTCCATCTGTACCTGGGTCGATAACCACTTCATCTGTTTTACAGGAAGTCATAAAGACCATTGCAGAAAGAGCAACACAAAGTGTCAGCAAATTTTT
>CAYQRA010000157.1:0-10977 GCA_964419315.1 uncultured Saprospiraceae bacterium
GCAGCGGAAGTAAATTGAATATAGGCAGATTGAATTTTCCTAGTTTCCATTCCTGCCATATCTGGAAAACGAAGTCCAATAATTCCATTCCCCAAATCAATACAATGACTTTTTAAATCGACCTCATTATCCTGTTCTACTCCATCCCCTTCATCCATATCGATTTTTTCACAAATCTGATGAATGCCTTGACAATTACATCTGCCGTCTTCTATATCATTGACGGTAGTAGGATCTCCATCGTCACATGGGGAGCCAGAACAAGGACAAGGAAATTGTAAAGGAGAAAATTTTGGACGGCCTGGGTTTACCATTGCGTAGGCGTTTATACCATAATCAGGATCTCCTGGTCGACGAGTCACTATTCTTAGATCATCCATGGCAAGTCTTAGACCATGTAATTCTCCTTGGTCATCTGTTAATGCGTCTATAGAATTTAAAACATTACAGCGATCACTTTTCCAGGTAGGATGGTAAATTCCCCACTTAGCATTTCCTCCATATTGGGCGTAGCAATGAGCAGTTGCTATTTTGCCACTGTATACCACTTGGCCATTGATCCAGACTACTAATAGCCCATTTTCACCAGTTGTTACGTTTTCCGGTACTGCAATTTCGTATTTGATATAGACCACAAAATCAAGGCTTTGCCCTGGCTGAGGAGTGATATAGGTTCTTTTTTTTACGTTACCATCATGAACACCATCTAGCGTTGTGTTCGTGATGACTTCCAATTCTCCTTTTGGGACATCTCCATCATTTGAGCTTCCACCATCAGAAAGTTCTAGATTAAATTGTGGACTATATCCTGAGCCAGGATGAATTTGAAAAATGCTGGCCTTTTCTGAGTCTATTCGATAATTGTCGCCAAAAGTGTAAGTCCAGCCAAACCACTGTTTTGTGCCTAAAGGTAACCTTTGATGGATTCTGATTTCTGATCTGAAATCTACTTCGTTTTCCTTAATCATTTCAGGACAAAGTTCATCAATGGTACTTGGTAAAGGGCAATTGTCTTCCGTTACCCAGCTAAAATCCTGGTTGCAATCCCCAATATAAGGAGGTAGAAAAAAGTTTATCTGTCCATTTGCTATGTTTAGCATTTCCTGAGGAGTGGCTTGGTTATTCACTACAGCAAGGTGATCTATATCTAATCCAAATCCGTAGAGATTTCTAAATTCGGTATTCCCTGGCCAATCATTTGGATCAGCAGGAAATTCCACCGTTGACCAGTCATAGGTACGTAAACTATTGATTTGGGTGGAGGCATATGGGCTTTCATAAATGTTACAAATCGTTGATTCTTTTGCTTCAATCCTTATCTCCTTTTCACACACTATCTTTTTTTTACCCTCAAGATAAGTGACTTCAATTTGGTAGGTGCCTTTTTCTAATTGCTCTGTTTGTAAATTGCCTTTGCACGGTCTTTTTTCTTTTGCAACTGAAGAACAGACGACTGCTACTTCTGTCATTGTTGTTTTGTTATCCGCTTTCGTAATGCGAATTTTTTGAACAGCTGAGCTAATGCCTGTGTAAAATAATTGATTACCAACCTTAGTGATAGTTACCTGACCACAAGGATTAGAAGTCTCCATGCCTCTCATAGATTGAGCATGTACTGGTAGAAAATAACTTTGACTAAATAAAAAAAAGAATAGGAGTAAAAGTGTTTTGTCTTTCATGTTATTTGGATTTTATTTGAATAGAAAATGGAGGAAATCAGAAAGCCACAAATAGGTTTGGAGACTCCGAATGGAGCCCTAGAGAGAGGTTCTTTTGGGTAGAAAGGCAGACTTGTTGGGGCTTACCAAAGCTAGATGTATTTATTGTTATTGTTGAGGATTGGGAAACACAATTGGTGAACGCGTCGAAAAGATAGGGTGAACGCGTTGTTTTTAGTTTTTGGAGATTGAAAACTTAACGAAGGCAAGCGGTATCTCCGCTTAACCAATGCAAATTATATTGTTTGATCGGTCTGGATAAAAAAAATAGCGGCTACCTTCCAGATAGCCGCTATTTTAATTGACGGTATAATATTACTTTTTATTTGCCTGCAATAGCGGCAATCCCCGGCAAGGTTTTCCCTTCCAAAAATTCCAACATTGCACCACCACCCGTAGAGACATAACTCACCTTATCTGCCAAGTCCAATTGATTGACTGCCGCTACAGAGTCGCCACCACCTACCAAGGAAAAAGCGCCTTTCTTAGTCGCAGCTGCTACCGCCTTAGCGATAGACTTAGTCCCATTGGCAAAAGGCTTCATTTCAAAGACCCCCATTGGGCCATTCCAGAGAATGGTCTTAGATTTTTTGATCACCGCATTGAATTCTTTACGCGCATCGGGGCCGACATCGAGTCCCATCCAACCTTTTTTGATGCGCTTGCTTGGCTTGGTTTCTCTTTTGGCTTTAACATCAAATTTGTCTGCGATAATAGAATCTTTGGGGAGGTAAATATTGACGCCTTTTTCTTTAGCTTTCGCTAATAATTTTCCAGCCAATTCAATTTTATCTTCTTCCACTAAAGAAGCACCTGTCTTTCCGCCTTGTGCTCGAATAAAAGTATAAGCCATTCCTCCACCAACGATTAGATTGTCTGCGAAGTTGAGCAATTGGTCGAGCAATAAAATCTTGTCGGATACTTTGGCGCCGCCAACGATAGCGGTCAAAGGCCGCTCCGGATTATTGAGTACCTTATTGGCATTGGTGATTTCTGCGTCCATCAAAAAACCAAAAGCTTTATTGGCTTTTTTAAAGGACTTGGCGACGGTAGCAGTAGAAGCATGTTCGCGGTGAGCGGTACCGAAAGCATCGTTGATATAGAGATCGCCATGCTTGGCCATCTGCTTGGCCAATTTGGGATCGCCTTTGGTTTCTCCAACATTGAAGCGCGTATTTTCTAAAAGTAAGACTTCGCCTGCTTGCAATGCTTTGACTGCAGCGTTTGCTTTTTTGCCAACTGTTTCTTCACAAAATTGCACTTTTTTACGTAGCAATTTGCCCAAGTGTTTTTGCAAATGAGCGAGGGTGAATTTTTCCACATTGACGCTACCATCTTCCCGTAGTTTTTTTTGTGGCCGACCGAGGTGAGACATTAAGACGACCGCTCCTCCTTTTTTGAGGATATGTTTAATCGTAGGCAATGCCTTGCGAATGCGCGTATCATCAGTGATTTTATTATTGCTGTCGAGTGGTACATTGAAGTCGACGCGGACGAGTACTTTTTTATTTTTAAAATCTAATTTCATTTGCTGGTATTATTATGCAGTTGGTGAAATGGTAATTTGGTGTAGAGGCGAAGGCGAATTTAAGGAAAATAGGTTGGAGTTTAGCTATTTCATTTCTTTTAATTTTCTGTTGGTATGGCTTTTTTTTAAATGATTTTTTGGGGCGTTTTTTTTGATGAAATCGCTCTATTCTCTAGAGGATGGAGATTTCGTAATACAGTAGTTTTTGTTGCTAGAAAGAACGGTTCATTAGGTCAGTTTAGGAGTTTACGCTAAGTAAAATCTTGACTTAATATTTATCAAAAAAATAAGGGCCATCAATAAAATTGACGACCCTTATCATTTATAATTCTTTTACACTAAAAAATCATCATAAAGATTCTACATAAAACGATACCATCGCTCTCGTACCAGAATGGGGGTTTATAAGATTTAGCAGATAAACTCCAGTCTTAAGATTAGGAAGTTCAGTCTTTTCTTTTATCTCCATTGTTCCATTAAAGATGGGTTGGCCAGCTTCCGTAGTAATGAGGTATTCGACTTTTTGATTAAGGAACTCCTTATCGGTACAGGACAAATAAAGGAGCTCTCCAGCAGCAGATGGATTTGGGAATACCGTAAAGCCTCCCTTAGTTTTTTCACATCCAAAAGGACCTTTGTCTATGCAAATAGTGGTTTTCTCTTTCCCGACGAAACTAATTTCCACCTCATAGGTTCCACTACTTTGTGCCTTTAGAACGACAGGGTTTTGGTCAGCAGTAAGCACAATACTTGGGATGCTCCATTTGAGGTTGTAGGTATTGGGATCTACTGGAATACCATTTAACATGGCCGTTAGGGTAGTCTGCGATTTTTCACAGGATACCTTTACCTCTAAACCTTCACAACAGTCTTTCACCACTCTGATCGTTATTCTATCTCTATCGGTACAACCATTAGCATCCGTTACTGTAACGGAATAGGTAGTCGAGGAGTTTGGAGTGACCTGAATGGTCGGAGTAGTTGCTCCCGTGCTCCATAAATAAGTAAATGGTCCAGTATTAGAAAGTTCATAGGCTATGACTAATTTAGGAGCTTTTGAAGAAGAACCATTATAGGAATCTGCTACTCGTTTGCCATTTCCACTGAAGATAAAAGCCATACTATTTCCATAACCCCAACTAGATTTATTTACAATCTCCTGAACGATTCCAGTTAAGTCAGGCGTCCGCTGGTCGATACCCGCGTTTCCCGTATTCCAGGATGCAGGAGACCACCCCACATTGGCGGCGGTAGTTGGCCGAGCAGAAATGTTATTGCTAACATTATCAAACGTTAGTGCATTCCCGGAGTCTTCTCCCTGAATGGTAAGAGAGGTTGGTTCCGAATCAGATTCATCGGCTGTAAATTGGATATAGGCATTGCTAATTACTGCTCCTTGCGGAATATCGATTCCATTGAATCGAATACCGACTATTTGGGTAGAACTTTCTTCTACCAATTCTAAATCAGAGCTAGTCACATTAACACTGCCAAACTCACTTTCTTCTGCATCATCGTCTCCGTCTTCTACTTTGCTGTTTACTAGTCCTGTGTTTACTACTGTTGCGGATAATCCAACTTGCTGTCCCAAGCAGATCGTTTGGTCAGGTCCCAAATCAACAAAGTCAGTAGGGCAAGGCGTACAACAACCATGAACACTTAAGCCACTCAATTCAAAGAGATCACAGGAAGCATCAGTGGTATTGCCATCTATTCGCACCCGTAATTCATCTCCTGGGTTTAATTGTATCGGACTTGGGATGGAAATATTTTCGCCAATGAATATATCCGCAGGGATCGTTCCATTTGCAGTGTGGGCCAAGGTATTGTTTAAATAAAAAGTAATGACGTAAGGGAATATCTGAGGACAGGAAATATCATTTCCGGTACCACCAGCAGTACCGTCATTTATTGGATAGTATAAATTGGCAGTCAGATAATTGACCTCCATATCTTCTTCGGCCACCAAAGTGAACTCCCAACCATTTAGCGTACTCGCCACACAAATAATTTCATCTTGGCAAGAGGCATTGGAGTTGCCATTATAAGGTGCTAGATTAGAGGCTTTGTCGATACATGGTGAAATGTTGACTGGATCAAAATCGTCTGCATAATCATTGCATTTCTCTCCGCGTCCATATTCTACTAGCGTCGCATCACACCCACCACTAGGAGGAGTATTACAGTCTTCTGTGACAAGCTGGTAAGTGATGAGGAAACTACAGCCATTTTCATCAAAGATTTCTAAGAGGACATCTTCTAATCCATTGGGTCCCCAAGTGATAATTGTTTCCACAAAATCATTGACTCCTATCGTCGCGTCACTATTAGGGTCTGCCATCATCCAATGATAAGCAGCATAGCCTTCTGGTCCAAGAATATAAGAGATGGGTTCATCGCAGGTCGTTATGGTTTCCATTGAACTTAATCCTGTATCATCAAAACCTTCGATGACTATTGTGGTCGAAGCCGTTAAGCCTCCAGCGACCTTAAGTGAAACGGTATAGG
Organism: uncultured Saprospiraceae bacterium; assembly: GCA_964419315.1. Classification (GTDB taxonomy): domain Bacteria; phylum Bacteroidota; class Bacteroidia; order Chitinophagales; family Saprospiraceae; genus CALLVY01. The sequence continues at coordinate 5,755 of CAYQRA010000157.1, forward strand.
TTCCTGGTGAAGAATAGGTGTGTGTGGTGGTTTCTCCAGTACCTTCATTGCCATCCCCAAATTCCCATTCATAATTGCTGTAACAAGGATCTGCAGTAAAGCTTACTGCAAAGCAACTGACTTGCTCTGCGGTAAAGTCAACACTGGTGACACTAAATGGCTTGGCTTCCATATAAGGAGGGAACCTATCGAAAGTTCCTTGGGTAGTGCCTAATGGAAAAACCACTCCTGCTTCATTTAATCCAATATTTCCGGTAGCATTAGAAACATTGGGATAATTAATAACACTTAGGGCTGACCGATTTTGAGTATTCGAGGAAATATATACTTTTTGATCTGGGCCAAGCATAATGCTAAATACATCACTGAGGTTAGGGATTACAGAAAAAGTATTATCCTCTAAGTCGTATTGAAAAAAGTCAGAACTTGAGTTTCGTTTAAAATAGAAATATCTTCCATTGGGACTAAATGCTCCAGACCTTACCCCCAAACCATTACTGGGAAGAGCATTTTCATTTTCCATGGTAATAATACCTGTTGTTCGATCAAATGAATAGATATCATCTTTATTAATAATGGTCTCTCCATCTGGTGAAACCTCAAAGTGTGAGATTAAGTTAATATTGCCTAGTTGATGTTCTAGACTTAAAATTCCTTGTGAATTGGTAGAAAAATCCAATCTGTAAACTGCGGTTTCCTGACCATTTCCAAAAGTGGAAGCAATGACCCAATAGACCAATGGATTACAACTTGGAATAACAACAGTTCCTTCTCGTACGGTAACTGCCCCATTCAAATCGGTACCGATGGCGTTACCATCAGACAGTTGTAATGGAAAATCAATGGGGACATAGGTATTTACAATTGGTGCACCTGTAGCATTAGTCTCAACAATTAAGCGATAGAAACCCCATTTATCCGGAGAGCCTTGTGAAGAGGCATTCATAAATACATTATAATTCGTTCCATCAGGAGAAGGAACGGATGCTCCAATTTGCATAGAACTCATTATGATTGGTGGTATAGGAAAAACTGCGTTATCAGTATTGTCGTACACATTTACGGGATCAAGAGATCCGCCTTGTGAAGCCAAGTAAAATAATAAATCACCATTGGCATCTGTTTGGCAAATATTAGTTTCAAAATTGGAAAATGGAAAAGTAAGGACTTCGGCAATTCCATTTCTAAAATCTATACCTTTTCGCCTTCCATAATACATCACCCCTTTGTCATCGACAATCGGTGTACAATCTGTCGAATAGATGAGTCGCTCATAAGAATTAAATACGCCAGCGGCATTGTCGGTGACGACCAATTTAAGAAGGAATTCTCCAGCACTTGGATAATTAATGGTTGCGGTATTTGCAGGAACACCACTTGCTTGCAATACATCATCTACATACCATTTATAAGTCAGCGCGGGATTAAAAGCAGCAATAGTAGTATAGTCTATATTATCGCCACTACAAACTTGAGTTTGAGGGGTATCCAGATCAGCATTTAGGTTACATCCAATAGCTTCTGTTCCTACACCAACGGCTCTCCAGCATTCATTGATGAGGCTATTTTTTTCACAATCGTTGAATAATAATTGAGCGGCCAAGATGGTCGCTTCTCTCATTGCTGCAAAGTCAGCATTAGTTCCAATCAGGCTATACGTTTCTAGTAAAATATCAAGAGCTTCCTGTCTTCCCAAAGCGGAAGCACTTGGAATATTATAATTAAAATTATTGGCATTGGTACCACTATCTCCTTCGCTAAGTAGGTAAAACCAATAGTTCATGATACTGCTATTGATGTGTACGCCGCCATAATCAAAAGTAGACAATGGGTTGATCCAAAACGGATCATTGGGACCATAAGTATCGGGAAGGTTATAAGCATGTGGATCAATGAAACCTCTGATACCGGGTAGTCCGCTAGTTGTTGCCACTTGTTCGCCGATGACCCAAGGATCTATCATTCCTCCGGTAATTCCATCCGAGATAGCTTGTGCCTCTACCATACTCGCTAGGATATCAGAATAACTTTCATTGATAGCGCCGGACTCTCCCTGATAGACCAAGCCACCTCCGTAATTTTGGGTCATTGCATGTCCAAATTCATGAGCTGCTACATCCAAAGAAACAACATGGTTGGGAAAGGTAGAACCACCACCTGCTCCAAAGACCATAAAGCTACCATTCCAAAATGCATTGTTTGGATTGTTGGTTGAGCTGCCCGGAATTCCATAATTGACATAGCTAAGAATGGTGTTGCCCGAAAAGACATCAACGCTTTGATTTTGCAAAAAGTCTTCGGTCAGCGTAGTTCCCCAGAATGCCGTTAGTGCTGCTCGGTCTTCATCGGCAGTAAAATCACTAAAGTCCAAATTGGGACTTGCTCCGACAGGTGCGGTAGCATAGTCGGTGCCGGTTTGTAAAATTCGAGTTTCGATATTTTTGTCATCTTCAAATAATTCAAATTGACCTAGTGTTGTATTTTCAAAAACACAGATGTCTTGATTGCCGTGATATAAAGTATTGACATTGGTTGGTGTACAATCATGAATTTGATTATAATTGGCCAGTTTTTCTCCGGTATGTGCATCTATGTAAATCTCATAATGGCCATGAGGTTTTATTGTAGCCACCTTCATTTTATAGGCTAAATGATACTCTTTTTTCTCTTCGTTATCTGGCTTGAAAAAGATAAGTTCTGGTTGTGGATAGCTACTATGGGGATCGCCTTTTTTAAGACTTTTCAGCAAGTGTTCATAAGCTTCCTCTTCCCAAGAATAGATTTCTGCATCTAGTTCTTTTAGTGCGAAATTTATTGCGGCCTTTTTGTCTAGAGATGGGATTGGATTCAGTGCTTGTAGTATTTTTGCATCAATCAAATGATTGTGCCCCAATATCACCGATTTATTTTTGGTTGTGTAATTATAATAGCCGCCCTCTACTGGAATGCCTTTAAAAATCTGTTGGGTTTTATAATGGGTAAGCTTGCTTCTTGGACTTAGCTGTTGCTTGTAATTTACTAAAGTCATGTCGGAAGAAAGAGCTCCCTTTTCTTTAAGTTTTTTTGTTAAACCTGGAAAATCAATTTTTTCTTCTGCGGAAAACTTTTCCCAAGACTTATTTACTTCTTGGAAAGTCCTATTTTTTTCTCTTTTGATTTCTTGTGAAAAGAGGGTTGAAAAACAGAGTAGAGAAAACATCAGTAGGAGAGCCCTCTTTTGAATTCTCTGGAGTAAGAATAAATGTTCGTTGTTCATCATGATAGATTTGGTTGAAAATTGTTTTTATGTTAGTAATAATGTTGTATAAAAAATAGTGATCAATTGGAATCATTCTGAGATGGGGTTCTTCAATAGGATTGCTTAAGGAAAAGAAAACGCAGTTAATTTTTTATACTGGATTTGGTAAGTTGTTTTGCAAGTATCAAACAAGATTTTTACTGGTCTATACCATTATGTCCCTTTAGCTAGAGAAAAGGTAATCGCATAAGGGTAATAAAATCCAAATTTGTGCTCAGCTTGGACTAGCGGTACTGACTTTAAAGAGGAGAATTTTGAAAGAAAAAATGTACAATTCTTTATTGGATTAGTTAGATGGAGTGAGTTGCGGAGAGAAGAGAAAACGGGGATTCGTTATTAGCGTTTAGAAAAGGGGTTTTGATTTTTGCTGGAGCAGCAAAAAAATAGCACCATCGAAGGAGAGAGGTTTTCGATGGTGCTTCAGTTAGGGTGTTAAAAACTGAATTCAGTTTTTAGGACTTTCTTTGTTTATTAGAAACAAATTCTTTGTTAAGACATTACTGCTTCAGGTAGCTTCGCTACCATGATGGCCATATCAGCCAAGCGAGCAGAATATCCCGCTTCATTATCATACCAACTTACTACTTTGATCATATTGCCCATAACATTGGTCAATTGCGAATCAAAAATAGAAGAGTGTGGATTACCAACAATATCGCTAGAAACAAGTGGGGCATCTTCAAAAGACAATACGCCTTTGAGTGGCCCGTCTGCTGCTGCTTTAAAAACTTTGTTGATTTCCTCTTTAGTGGTTGCCTTTTCTACAATCACATTGAGTTCTACTAAAGAACCTGTGATCACTGGTACTCGGAGAGCCATTGCAAATAATTTGCCGGCTACTTCAGGATAAACCTTTCCAACTGCACTTGCTGCTCCGGTAGTGGTCGGTACAATATTGAAAGCCGCTGCTCGCGCTCTTCTTAGATCACCATGAGGCGCATCTTGGATATTTTGGTCGGAAGTATAAGCGTGAGTTGTGGTCATTGTAGCTTGTACAAAGCCCCAATTTTCATTGATGATTTTGGTTACAGGAGCCAAACAATTGGTGGTACAAGAGGCATTGGAGAATAATTGTCCATTGGAGTCGATTTGATCGTCATTGACTCCTAAGACGATTGTTTGAATCCCTTCACTTTTTCCAGGAGCAGAGATAACGACCCGTTTGGCGCCAGCTTCGAGGTGCATACCAGCAGAATCCTTATCACGGAATCGTCCGGTACATTCCAACACGACATCTACATTGAGTTCTTTCCAAGGAAGAGCTGCTGGGTTACGCTCGGCAAGCGAAACTATTTTTTGTCCATTTATAGTGATCGTATCTTCGGTAGCACTTACCTCTCCATCGAAAGTACCTTGAGCAGAATCGTATTTGAATAAGTGGGCAAGTGTTTTGTTATCAGTAAGGTCATTGATGGCAACCACTTCGATATCGGCTTTTTGGAGCAAATTGCGAAGCGTCAATCGGCCGATTCGGCCAAATCCATTGATGGCAATTCTTTTGGACATAAATTTACGTTTTAGAAATTCAGAAGATGCCAAATTTGGAAGAGGCATCGTAAAATGTTATTAGATATTGCTTATTAGCTTAGTGTAAAAATAACAATAATAAGGTTAAATACTCTATTTGAAACGAAAAAAAGCGAAAAATGTTGAAAGCAGGTATAAAAAAATAAAGAAAATTAACCTAGAAGTAGCTGATAATCAATGGATAAAAAATTAGGGAATAAAAAAGACGAAAATAAAGTAAAAAAAAGGAAAATTAAAATTGGCATTTTTTAGGAAAGGTTCTATATTTGCATCGCTTTAGACGAAAAGCTTAGTTAATTTTAAAGATCCAACCGGACCAAAACGAAACGGTATTTTTCTGGTATCCGTCGCTCCTCTGGAGCAACGGATATTCAATAAGGCCCGTTCGTCTATCGGCT
>CAYQRA010000158.1:0-10888 GCA_964419315.1 uncultured Saprospiraceae bacterium
ACATATGCGGCTAAATACAAAGCCAAATTTTTAATATAAAAGAAGAGTTTAATTTGCTCGAAAAAAAAGATTTAGATTAAAAAAATACTTAATCTGTGACATCTAAATTTGAATTTTCCTTTGCTTTGCGCTGACTAACGAGGTAGACGCCCATGAAAATGAGTATCGCAGCCACGAATTTCGGTACCGTTAATTCATCCTTGCCTAGCAATAGAGCAATGCTAGAGGCCAAAAAGGGTTGCAGGTAAATATAGATGCTTACGACGGAAGGACTTAATTCTTTTAAGGCATAGCCATTGAGCAAATAAGTAAGGATCGTTGTAAAAATGAGCACATAAACAAAGCCAATCCAAATCCCGGAACTAAAAGAAGCCCAATCCACTTGCATGGCCTCGCGATACCCAAAAGGGAAGACAAAGCAACATGCAAAAACAAACAAACCATACATCACTGTAAAAGGATGATACCGCTTTATCAGAGATCTGACCAAAACGAGATAAATGCCATAAGCAGTGGCATTGATAAAAATCTGCAAATCTCCCCAAAGTTGATCCGAGGCAAAATTGACTTCTTCTCCATATGCAATCAGGGTAATTGCTCCGGCCGCTCCCAATAAAATACCCAATACTTTTGTCCAAGTAATCTTTTCTCCTAGCAATAAGAAAGAGACGACCAGAACGATAATTGGAGTCGTCGTCATAATAAGTGAAGCATGGATAGCCCCTGTCAATTTCAAACCTCTAAAGAAAAAAATCTGATTGATTGCAATCCCAAATAATCCACAGAGCGCAAACAATAACCAATCTTTTCGTTCGACCTTTTCTCGAATAAAACCATGGTACAATATTCCAAAAAACAATGCACCAGTCAGCACCCTAAAGAAAATAAATCCATGCGGCTGAATGCTATCGCTCACCAAAACTTCTCTAGCAATGGTATAATTAGCTCCATAAATCAGGGCAACGGTAAATAAGGCAAGATGGGATCTTTGATTTTTGTTCACTGGCAATTTTTTCGCACATTAGGACAAGTTCGTCATCAGCACAATAATAAGCGTAATTTGTCAAGTAGAGGCATTTATTCTGTTCCTACTTCTTGAAAAAAATATTTTTTCTTATCTTACTTCTATTCGAAGTCCAAAGCTCATGCAACCCCAATCCATTTTTTTCCTTCTACATTAAAAACGAAGGTCTTCGTTTATCTCTCTTTTTTTTGGAAAAAGCTAAAGTCTTATCATTCCGTTTTTCTTTTTGTGAAATATTCTTTTTCCACCGACTATCCTAATGAACAAATCGTAAATTCTCGACAAGCCACTTGTTTGAGTCAAACAAAAGAAGAATCCGACAGCCGAGGATCACGAGGAACGAGCTAAATTCCTCAGAAAGATTCCCTCTGGTAACACACTTCTTCATTCGTCTTTTTTGACTATTAGAACGGTCTAAGAAACTGTTTGAATTTATGGATTCTTTCGAATAAGTGTCTCTGCTCCTATTTTTTTTGAACTAAAAAAATCACCTATGGCCTCTCTTCTACCACTTAGCGGTACACTCGGTACCCAAAGAGCCGCTCACCTCCTTCGTCGTTGTAGTTTCAATATTAGTCGCACTCGCATTGATGCTTTTGCCTTATTGACTGCTGATGCCGCGGTTGAACAACTCTTTACTCCTCTTGCTCTTTTTATGGAGGAACCAATCTCCTATGAAAATGGATTACCTTGGATCAACTCTGGAGCGGAAACCACCGTATCTAATTTTCGGTTGAGGAATTATGTTCGCGCCTGGTCTGTTGAGGAAGCGCGTAGAGATACTTCTATTATTTCTAAACTTTCCTTTTTCCTACATTCCAATTGGATTGTCTCTGCGGACGCAGTGAATAGTCTTCATTTTTTTGATTACCTCAAAACACTCCGACATTTCACTCCCGGTTCTTTTAAAGAGTTGGCAAAAAAAATGACGGTAGACAATACGATGTTGGACTATCTAGATGGACAAAATAATTCGGATAGCAACCCCAATGAAAACTATGCCCGAGAATTTCTAGAGTTATTTACCATTGGAAAAGGACCACAAATTGGCCCCGGAAATTACACCAATTACACCGAGGAAGACATTGTCGAAGCAGCAAAATTATTTTCTGGATTCCGAAAAACCACTCGGCCATTAGGTGGAGATCCACAATACTGGGATGCGACGATGGGAGTACAACAAGGACGTGCTCAATACAGCCGCCACGATACGACAGACAAAACTTTTAGTGCCGCTTTTAATGGCCAAACGATTATCGGTGCGATAGATGAAGCTGACATGTATCGAGAGCTAGATGACTTCGTAGAAATGGTTTTTGCACAAGACGAAACGGCTAAAAATATCTGTCGAAAACTGTATCGGTTTTTTATCAGCAAAAACATCAGCACCGAGGTAGAAAATGACATCATCGTTCCTCTAGCGGCTTCTTTAAAAAACGACAATTACCAAATCGGCCCTTGTCTAAAAGAGCTACTCAAAAGCCAACATTTCTTTGATGAAGATGATTCTGCTGCTGGTGATGAGATGATCGGTGCTCTTCTAAAATCGCCGCTAGATACCATTCTCCAAACCATGACCTTTTTTGATATTGACGTTCCTGATGTCATTACCCACACAGAAGAGCATTATCAAGACTGGTATGTACGAGCCGTTTTCTCTACCATGTTTCTCCGAGCAGGTATGACGATTTACAAACCAAGTTCTGTTGCGGGTTATCCCGCCTATTATCAAGAACCCAATTTTTCTCAGAACTGGTTCAATGGTTCCACCCTCATCGCTCGATACAAATATGCTGAAATGTTTGTAACAGGAAGAAGAGTATTGGATGGTGGAGACTTGGGAGGGGTAACATTTGACTTCGTTGACTTCATCGATAATTCGGGTATGATTGCAGACCCTTCTGATAGTTTCGCTTTAGTCAACACCCTTTGTAATTATCTTTTTGTAAAACCACCAACCAGTGATCGTTTGACTTATTTTCTCGAGGACATTTTTCTCGACCAACTCTCTCCGATCAACTGGGCCAATGAATGGAATAATTATACGAGTACGGGGGTAGACGGTCCTGTAAGGATTGCATTGGAAAGACTCTTTACTGCATTAATTTCTTCACAGGAATACCAATTAGGTTGAGGAACGAAATAATAAATTCTTTCCTAAATCCTGATTCTATTCACCTTTCAATTTTAAAGAAATGAAAAGACGTAACTTCATCAAAAATATAGGCCAATTATCGGCCGCTCCTCTAGTCTTCAATGGTCTTTCCCTCAATCCCTTTGCCACTCCTGAAATGTTGTCCTTGCTCAATTGTGATGGAATCGGCGAACGCGCACTCGTCGTCATCTTTCTCAAGGGTGGCAACGATGGAATAAATACCATTGTCCCCATCAATCAATTTGATACCTATGTCGCCAATAGGCCGGATATTGCCCTGCCAGAAACAGGCGTCAATGGTGTCATCCAATTGGACAGCACACTACCCATAGAAGATCAAGTCGGTCTTCATCCTGCTATGACTGCTTTCAAAGACATGTATGATAGTGGCAAAGCTCGTTTGGTCCAAGGTGTTGGATATCCTTTACCCAACCAATCCCACTTCAAATCTACAGATCTTTGGTTGACCGGTGGCGACGGAACCAGTCCTTATTTCAACCTCGATAGTGGTTGGATTGGTCGATACATTGAGGCAGCTTTCCCCGGCGTTGCTGGAAATTCAACGACTCAGTTTCCCGATCCTATAGGTATCCAATTTGGAGACTCCAAACCTTCGCTTAGTTTTCACGATCATTCCCAAAATTATGCGGGCGTAAATCTTTCTGGGCAAAACCCTGCTAATCTTTTTGGCTTACTAAATGGATTGGGAACGGCTCCACACAGCGATGTACTCAATAGCGAATACGGCTCGGAACTCCAATACATCATGAGCATTGAAAACAGCCTCAATGCTTATGGCCAACGGATCACGGATGTTTATAATAATGGTAGTAATTCTTCAACGACTTATCCGGATACTTATCTCGCTTATCAGTTGGAAACCGTTGCTCGATTAATCGCAGGAGGAAGTACTACCAAAATCTATCTGATCCATCAAAGTGGTTTTGATACCCACGCTGGACAGGTAGAAGAAATTGATACCCACACTGGAAACCATGCAGAATTATTGACCAATGTTTTTGATTCTATCAAAGCTTTCAATGAAGATCTTAGCAATTTAGGGATCGAAGATCGGGTCGTAACGGGCACCTTTTCTGAGTTTGGTCGCAGAGCGACGCAGAACGGAAGTTTGGGAACTGATCATGGTACGATAGCTCCTCTATTTTTATTTGGTTCTGGAGTCAATGCGGGGGTAAGTGGAACCAATCCTGACTTGAGTAACCTTACTTCTAGCGGTCAGCTAATAGATGGTCATCAAACAGATTATCGAAGTGTTTTTAAAAGCCTTTTACAAGATTGGCTTGCAGCAGATGCCTCGGTGATCACCAATGCAGGTTTTGATCCACACACCAAAGAACCCAATTTGATTGACCCGAACGCACTGGTAGATCCTTCTTGCTACATTCCTCCTCAGCTCATCGCGGTGCCCATTGAGCTTAGTGAATTTACGGCTAAGGTAATCGACGAAAATAAGGTGCAAGTTGATTGGAGTACCTTGAGTGAAATCAACCATGATTTCTTTGAAGTCGAACGAAGTGCTGATGGGATAAATTTTGAACTTTGGGAAATCGTCAATGGTCGTGGCGACTCTAATAGTCTTCGATCTTACTCCCTCCTAGATGAGGAACCCTTGCTAGGCACTTCTTTTTATCGCTTAAAATCAGTGGACTTTACGGAAGCCTTTTCTTATAGTCCGATTCGATCGGTAAACATCAGAGAGAAGGTCATCAGTCATTTTAAAGTCTATCCGAATCCTGCGGTTTTTGACACCAATATTGTCTTGACTTCCGAGGTCGCGGCGGTGGCAGAATTGCAGTTGTTTACTTTGGATGGAAAACTGATGCATTCGCAAGACATGACAATAACAGAAGGCTTTAATAAATTCCCTATGGACGTCAGTAATTTCCCCTCTGGCAATTATTTATTAAAAGTACAGTCTAGCAATTTGGATTTACCGGTGAGTAAATTAATCATTGGTTCTTGATAAGACCTACAGCATTCGCATAAAAAAGGGATGACCGTTAAGGATCATCCCTTTTTTCATTCCGTTTTTATTTCGGCTAAGCGCATGCTCTAATTCCTATTCCTTCTCGCCCCTCTTCGATCTTGAATTTTATGCAAAAGATTTTTTTTGAATTTCCTTTCTGTTCGATTGATCATTGCTATTTTTCGAATAGAAATCACTCCTTTAAATTGAGCAATATATTTTCGTTTTAAGGCAATTTGTTTTTCTTCGAGGATCAAATGATCTTCCACATAACGCTCTGCCTCAGCATCCGTCATCAATTCCATATTTCGATCTTGTCGATATTCCTGCCGCAGTATTTTTTGATCCTTTCTATACTGCTCATAGATAGGCCAAAAAGCAGTGGCTTCCTCCGTCGTCAGTTGTAATTCTTGATTAAAAAATTCTACTCGCATCTGTTGGATGCGCTCATTATCTCCGTTGCCTCTTTGAGCATAAGCAAAGATTGCTGAGAATAGAAACATCGTTGATAAAAAAAGTGTTTTCTTCATTTTAAAACTATTTAGCTTAGAATATTAAGGGCATAAAATTGACCCCTATTTTTTGTTCTTTATAATAATTCCTCCAATTCTACATCCTCCATTTCTCTCATAATTTCATCGATCAAATTTTCATCCATTTCCAAATCATCGATCATTAAATGCTCTGTTGTATTTTCAATAGCTACATTCGTCTCCTCGACCGCTAAATCGGCCAACCACTCGGTATCAAATTCATCGATATTAGCTGCAATATAATTATCCGCCTCTACTAAAAAAGAATCATTGGCCAACTCTTGATCTACCGAATCTGGCTGCATCATAAAAATCGCGGTCCAAGTAAGAGCCGCCAAACAAACAGCAGCAAAAGCGACTTGCGGCCGGAGCATAAAAGCAAAGGAAGCAATCAAGCGATCAAACCAGGATATCTTTTGGGGCAATCGTTCGACTGGTGTCAATCGCGCCTGTTCCATGATTTGATCGGGGAGTTGTTCGAAAAAATTACTGGGCACTTCAAAAGGATTTTCCTTTTTCAGTCCAGCAAGAAATGGAGCTATTTCTTCCAGTTCTTTTTTGATATTATCTTTTTCGTCCATGATCTTTTATTTTGAAGTCGCATTAAAACGACTTCCTTAAGTATTGTTTAAAAAAACCTCTTTTGAGTTTTTCAATCTTATTAAGTTTGTCCCTCTTCTCTAAAGAAGGCTTCAATTTTTTTTGCCGCATGATGATACGAGGCTTTTAAAGCCCCCACCGAGGTATCCAAAACTTCGGACATTTGCTGATAAGGCATTTCTTCATAATAGCGATATAAAAAAACCAAACGTTGCTTTTCTGGCAAGGTATGCAATGCTTTTTGCAATAAAATCTGTGCCTTATCTCCGTCGAAGTATTTGTCCGCTTCCAGTTTCTTGCCTATGCCTTGCTCCTCATCATCCAAATCTGCGGTAGCTTTTCTCTTTCTACTATTGATAAACGTAATTGATTCATTCGTCGCAATTCTATAAAGCCAAGTATATAAGGCCGCTTTTCCCTCAAACCGTTGGATACTCTTAAACACTTTAATAAAGGTATTTTGTATCACATCGTTGGCATCTTCATGCTCAACTACCATCCGGCGAATGTGCCAATAGAGCCTTTCTTGGTATTGCTCCATTAGAAGTCTAAAGCCCCGTTCTTTGGTCGCTTCGTTTTGTAACAACAGTAGTAACTGCTCGTCTGACATATTTTTCACAGATGCTTCCAAATATATTAGGATTTGATCTTTGGACTAATGAAATCCTTTTGGGTTTAATGCTTGACCCAAAAAAGCTAAATCGTTTTGCTATTGTCGTCCTCCTGCGAGATTCTCTTCCTCCTCGCTATCTAAGCGTTGAGCGGCAGAAATAGGCTCGGTATCATTGATTTTGTCTATGTGTAAGACCACTCCTTTGCCCGGTACATCAAAATACATTTTCTGAAACTTCACTCCCCAAATAAGGGATTCAGTCGGAAAAGACCGATTGAGGTGCACCAATTGAGAATAAGTATCATCATAGCCTTTGATCACTACGATAAATTCTCCATTCAGTTCTTGGAGGTCCTTTTCTGATTTTTTAAATAATGGGCTACTTTCTGTAATGGGATGTACAATGGTCCAGTTGAGAGGAAATAAAGGGACTTTATCTCTTTCTAGTGCTAGGGTATGGTATTGTCTTTGCAATTCTTCGCCGTGCTTTTCCACACAAGTAAATAACACAATTGCTTCTAAGTCAATAATTTTGTTCTTGCGCTTATTCACAATCCGAAACTGGAAACTTTTTCCATTTTTATAGGGTGTAATAATGGCATTTTTGCTTACCAATATATGTGCTTTGGGTCTGGAAAAACGAGCAAAAATTAGTCCGGTCAACAGAGCAACGGTCATCAGGCCAATCAAAGATTCTAGAGAAGCAATCAAATGCGACCAAAAGTCATTAGGGCTCATCGCACCATACCCGAGCGTCGTAAAAGTTTGCACACTAAAGAAAGTCGCATTGGCCAAATCTTCTAAGAAAGAACCAGAGGGTTCCAGCCCAGAGATGCTTTCGATGCCATTCAACCAAAATAGAAATCCAAAAAAAACATTAATCCCAATGAATAAGAATAAAACAATCACAAAGAAATAGGGCCAAGAAATTCCAACCAAAGAGTGATAAGGCGACCAATAATGCTTGCCTTTTCGAATGACATTAAAAGTCCCATCAGGATTAATCATTTGTTGAGATTGAGAAATCTTATTTCCCAAGCCAAAATCATTAATCTCTTTCTTCTTTTTTTTATCCATTTATCGGCGGTCTTTCTATTTTTACAACAACATTTAAAACAAATCGCTACTTCCAAGTAGCTCGCTACAAAATCATTGGTCCGTAAACAAAAATACATTGAAAAAATTTAACATCCATCAAGATATTAGAAAAGCAGATACTTTGCCAGCTTCCTTTTATCGAAATACCACTGCCTTCGAACAAGTCAAAGAAAATATCTTTGCGCGGTTTTGGCAATATGCGGGAGACAAAAGCGAAATCGCCGAATCTGGTAAAGTCAAACCTTTTACACTTTTACCGGGCGTTTTAAACGAACCTTTGTTTTTGAGTCATGACCGAAAAGGGCAATTCCACTGCTTATCGAATGTCTGTACGCATCGAGGTAAAATCTTAGTAGAAGAAACGGGCGAAAAAAGACGTTTGAGTTGTCGTTATCACGGTCGGTGTTTTGGTTTGGATGGAAAATTTAGATCTATGCCGGCCTTTGAAGAAACCGAAAATTTTCCTAGTGCAGCAGATGACCTTCCGGCCATTGCACTCGAATCTTTTATGAATCTCTTTTTTGTATCGCTCTCGCCAATGGTTCCTTTTTCAGAAATGATCCAACCCATCAAAGAAAGACTTGCTTGGCTACCATTTGATCAAATGCGCCACGAACCCAAAGCCAATGCAGACTATCATGTAAAAGCCAATTGGGCTTTGTATATCGATAATTATTTAGAAGGCTTTCATATTCCTTTTGTTCACCCTGGTTTAAATCAAGCATTAGAATTAGAGAAATACGATTACGAAATTTTTCCCTATTGCAATCTGCAAATTGGTATTGCCAATGAGGGAGAATTGTGTTTCCATCCGCCAGCAGGCCATATCGATCATGGCAAAAAAGTACTCGCTTATTACTGGTGGCTTTTCCCCAATATCATGTTCAACGTCTATCCTTGGGGCGTCTCTTTTAACAGCATCGAGCCTTTGAATCATCAAGAAACTTTAGTGCGGTTTCGCAGCTATTATTTTCCCGACAGTCCTTATCAAGAAGAAGAGAAAATACTTAATCAAACAGAGCTGGAAGATGAATCAGTCGTAGAGAGTGTTCAATTGGGAATCCAATCTAGGCTTTATAATAGCGGTCGATTCTCGCCCTCCATGGAAAAAGGCGTACACCATTTTCAAAGTCTGATCCATCGTTTTATGGAGAAATAATTATACGGTGGGAGGCGCGTCCAAACCTTCCAATGCTTCGCCATCCTCAGGATTTTTAAGCCCTTCAGGATTCTCTAAGTCTTCAGGATTTTCGGTAGTCCCTTCTTTCTTTTTATCGACCAAAAGATTTTCAGTAGAAAAAGGAAGGACGACTTGTGGACCATCAATAATTTGTAATTTCTTTTGGCCCTCTAAATATTTGCGGCGCATGTGCAATACGAGCATGCTACACAGTAATAAACCCAAAGCCACTCCGATTCTAATCCACAAGCCTTGTTCGGAACGAATCCGGCTTTCCAGAAAGTAAGGGTTGGGTGCTTTAGGCGTTCCAGAGCCTTTGATGACTTCCCAGTTCTCAGGATCTTCATTATTCAGACTCGGTAATAATAAGGCCAAAGAAAAAGTAGTATCCATCGGTTCCACTCCATAGCCAACGCTATCAATGGAAGCTCCATCATTGGTATACAATGCTAGATGTTCTTTTCGTTTACTCAGACCAAAATTAAAATTTCCGATGATATTCGTCACCTCGGGATAAGCTTTGCGGAAAGCGGCGCTATCTTGACAAAGGATGAGGTAATTATCTGGAGCTAGGTTCACCGAAGGAAAAACAAATTCGTGTTTTACATCTGAGAATACCCAAGCACTAAGATCCACCAATTCTTCTGAGTTGTTGTAAATCTCCCCCCAGTCGCCAGCCTCTCTAGCATTTGGATTGATCTCGTTAAAAATTACTTTTCCCGCCAAAGGATGAACATAAGGTTCGAAGACGGCATGCAAGCGCAAAGGTGTTCCTTTTTTTACTTTTAGGGATAGGTCATAAATATTAGCATCGACCTCCATTCCTTCCCAATGAGAAAAACGATAACCATAATTAGGCACCGCTTTTAGGTGAATCGGAATTTTTTCAAAGTAGAGCCCCTTAAAAGTATCGGCCTTGATTTTAACATTATCGTTGAGTAATAGATGTCCTCCTTCGGTACTACTGGCCACTAATTCTCCCAAGTTACCCGTATCAAATTTTTCTTTCAAATGCTCTCTCACATAGGCTGGTCTACGCAGCGCAAACTTTTTCATGATTCGAATATGGTGTTCCCATTTCTCTTCGCTCAAATTCCATCGTTCAAAGTGTCGAGAAATTTCTGGCAGCAAGCGCCGTCGATGTTGGTCAATAGAAGCCGAAGTTCTTGCTTCCGCAAAAGTCGTATTGAGGTGATCGGCAAAACGATTGATGAATTGGGTTTCGAAAGTTTTATTTTGCAATAATTGCCTCAAGATAAAAGTAGTCCAAGGTGGATTGGGCCAAGAAGGACCATCAGGCTCGGTATGAAAAGCTAGGCTATTGTTTTTGTAGGCTCGGGAACTGTGCAGCCCAAAGCCCCAATCCGTATCGTACATGATCCAGCGCCAGCGGCCGGTCGGCGTTTGCGGTCTCCAAAATTTGATATTTCCTCCGGCATCCTGATTGTCGAAAAAGATCTGTGCAATTTGATAATTCATAAAATTATCCACTTCCATTTGCGATTGGATATAAGCATAATGTCCTTCGTTCGCAACGGAGTGCTTTTTCATATAGCGGAGCATCCGCAGGTAGTGTCGTCGATTTCCTCGCTTTAAGGTAGATTGATGCTCTATCAGGTCAATGCTGTCTTTTTCTATATCAAAACGATCTCCAATAAAAGTTCGATTGATTTTTTCTCGAATATTATAAATTCCCCA
>CAYQRA010000159.1:0-8846 GCA_964419315.1 uncultured Saprospiraceae bacterium
ATTATGATGGCTATGCAGAGTATGTCTTGTATGATGAAAATGGAGTGGAACTACCGATTGGATTTAAAAATGGATTTTGTGTAATTGATCTGGGCTGTACCGGGCAAGATAGTACCCAATACAATTGTGCCAACATGGGCATTACCGCCGGATGCTTTGATGAATATTGGGCAGACTTAGAATGTCAATGGATTGATATCACAGATGTGGCCGATGGCCGATATACTTTTGTAACTCGGGTTAATTGGGACAATGCTCCGGATGCTTTGGGAAGAAAGGAATTGGATACCCTCAACAATTGGGCACAGATCTGTATCATACTAGATCGGAGTTCGGGGAGCTTAGTATTTACCATGGACGAAGACTGTGCGCCTTACCAAGATTGTAATGGAGTAGTTTTTGGCGATGCCGTCTACGACTGTGCAGGGGTATGCGAAGGAACCGCCAAATGGGGAGATCTCAATGTCGATGGCGAACAAACGACAATGGATGTGCTCGCCTACATCGACCTTATCCAAAATGATGATCCTGCTGCCGCTAGTTGTATGGATCTTTCTGGAGACGGGGAGATCAGCGTTTATGATGCGGCATTGATGGCGGACTGTGCGATTTATGGCGAAGCCTATTTGCCATCGACTGGTGGCGTAGAAAATCATTGCAGATTCCCTAGGTCTTTGTCTAATCCAATGGATACTGCTGGACTAGCTATTTTAGACCACAATTCAGTGGAGAATTATTTTGATATCGCCATCCGTACTAGGACTGCAAATGTAATAGCTTACCAATTCAACATGACCGGATTGACGATTACGAAGGTAGAAAGTTTGGTTGATCCCATAGATTATCCAACGACCGCTTATTTCGGAGCGGATGGCCTTGTACTTGGAGTGTCGACCGTGGATTCTGTCATCTTGAGGTCGCCAGACTGGCAAAAGCTGGTTCGAGTTTTCCATGATGGCAATTTAGAGCAAGAAATTTGCATTAGCGAAGTTAGAGAAGTGGTGAGTCAGAACTATGAATTGATGCAGCATTATGTTGAATCCAACTGTTTGTCAATCACAGACTTAGAGGACTTTTATTCCACCTTAAAAGTAAAGGTATTTCCAAATCCATTTAGCAATAAAACCTTATTGACCTTTTCTAATCCAGAAAGGGCGGAATATGGTTTTCGGATCACCGATATCCATGGAAAAGAATTGCAAACGACCCGAGGCATTCGCCAAAGCGAAATCCGTATTGATGCCAGTGATTGGCCGAGAGGTATTTATTTATACCAGTTGATTGGCGAGGAAGGGATGGCTACGGGGAAATTGGTAGTGGAATAATTGAAAATAAAAGAAGCAACAAAAAATAATTTTTTTAAAAAAACTTAAAATTAAAGCGAATGAAAAAGACCTTGATTTTACTGACTCTTATTTTCGCCTACGTGGGCATTACCTATGCTTGTACCTTCGATAGAAGCTCCTTTTGTTATGAATTAGAATTTAGCAATGAAGATGTTGTTTTGACTGGAGAAGTAGTGGCAATTGATTCTTTAGGAATTGATTTTAAAGTCATAGAGGTGCTAAGGGGAGAAGAAACTCGATCAATCGTACGGATTTGGAACGGAACTGATTTTGAATGCAATGGGAATTTTTCATTGGCGGCCTCCAATATTGGGGATTTGCAGGACACGGTCATTATTATTCTTCCCAGAATAACAGAAAAGGAAAATGACTGGGAGGTAATCGATGACTATCGGCGTCCAGATCCTTATCATAGTACCCCCCAATTAAAAGTGGAGAAAGGTTATGTAAAGGGCTTTATTCAAGGTTCTAGTATTGCTCCTATAGAGTATGCAACTCTAGTGCTAGGCTTAGAAGAATTTAGAGAAAAAATCTTAGAGAATGGAGATTGTGCGTCTATCGTAATTAGTACAAAAGAACTAGAGACTAAATCCAGCCTAGGTTTTAGCAACCCATTTACCGATCAATTAAATATTGAATTACCAGCAAGGATAGGAGAAGCTAGTCTCCGCGTATATGCTATTTCTGGGGAACTAGTATTTAGAGAAGAAGTGAGGGCACAAAACTCAATAGCAATAGCCGCTTATGACTGGCCATCTGGCCTCTATGTTTTAGAATGGAGGACTAAGAATCAATTGCCACAAATAATCAAAGTACTCAAACTATAGGACTTGTCGTCTGGGGCGCAACTCCCAACTGAATGTCATCAACTGAAGGAATACATTTACGATTGTTTAGTCTAATTGAATATTCACTTTACAATGTACTTAGTTGATGACATTCAACTCCAAACTGCCCCACAGGTGATACCAAAAATTAAGACCTCCTCTTGACGACTAAACCCGCTTAATTTTCTACATTTGCAAAGCTTTGGACAGAATCAAAAACAGTGACTGCAAATACCCTTTCTAAACTATCGAATCGCTATCGATTTTTCCTTTGGGCCAGTACCTTCTTGGTATTGATCAACCTCTTGGTGATGAATGACTGGATGCCCCTTTGGGGGGCTTGGGAGACCCCCAATTTGCAAGGACTTCAGGAGTCGAGTGGGGGGCTGAGTTTATCCCAGCGCATCACTTCTTGGTGGATAGATCCACTACACACCAATCTTTTTCTTTTGCGATTGCCCAGTGTTTTACTTTTGCTTTTGTCTTTAGCGGGAGCTTATCTTTTGGCCAAACCGATCTTTGGAGGACTGACCAGTATCCATATTGGATTGGTTTTGTCTACTTCTTTTGTTCTTTTATTTTGTAGTAAATTATTTGTCAATGATACTTGGCTATTCGCCACTCAATTGCTAAGCCTTTTAGCACAATTGCGTTTTTTAAAAAAACCTTCTCTACCCAATGCTTTGCTCTTTTGGTTGCCCGTTTTGCTGGGATTGCTGATTCATCCTTGGTCGGTCGCAATAGCCGCTTTTGTTTTTGGAGTTTATCTTAGAATGTTCCATCCGCAAGGGAAGCGATTGGATAAATTGGGCTTTTGGATTTTGCCATTGGTTGGCTTCTTTTCGCCTTTTCAGAAATCAGGATTTATTTTGGCTTATGGCGCTTTACCGTATTGGAAATTCTTAGCGCTTGTGTTGGGGGGCTTTTTACCTTGGACTGGTTTTATGGTGGCTTCTTTTTCAGATTTGTTGTACAAATTGCGCAAGCGAGAAGAAATGGCGATTATTATCGGCGGCTTATTATTAGCGGGTCTTTTTGCTCAATCTTTAATCTTAACTTTGCCCTTGGCGCTTTTGATCGCGCGGCAGGTAAGCGCTTATTTTCAAAAAAACTATCCTTATAAAACAAGGGTGCGTGCCTTTTCGGTTTTGCATTTATTGGCTTCTTTTTTTATCATTACCTTATTGCTCCTTACTGCCTATTCAAATATCGGTGGACTCGGATTTAGAGGAATCATGACGACCGGAGCGGTGTATTGGATGTTGACCCTGATTGGGGTGATTGGCTTTTTTGGGGATTATCGGCGTTTGGTTTTGGGAGGTATTGTCGGTGGGGCTTTATTGGCTTTCTTTTTATTTTGGGTACAAACCTATCCGGTATTTATGGAATTATTTGCTGAGATGAAATAAGTAGGAGGAGACTTTTGTTTTTTCAGCTTCTTAAAATTATTTTATAACTTAAAAATTTATACCAATGAAAATTAAAGATCTTAAAAAGAGTATCATCCTTAGTACTCCACAAATGCAGAGCCTCAAAGGTGGCGATGACGACACGATTGTTTATGATTTGGATAGAACAGTGGAATGAAATGGACTAGAAAACTAATTAAAAATAGGTGTTCAAAAAACGCAAGAAAGCAGTTATTTTGAACACCTATTTTATTGGTGTAGGCAAGCAGTCAAGAAAATAAAGCTAGGCACAGCCGAGCCATTTCGCAAAAGCGCTGAAAGTCAAGCTATGCGAAAAAAGAGTTTTAGAGAAGAGTAGTTTTGATTAATGGCGATCAAGAATTGCTGAACATGATGTACAGCAATACTAAAAATACCAAAGTGGAAATCGCTACCACCTTTAAAATTTTACGGGCATCCTTCTTGTCTTGGATTTCTATTCTTCTTTGTTTTTTTGATTTGGCCATAATAGGTATTGGTTTTATTTTATTGATTAGGAACGGGAAATTTAAGGGCCATTCACTCGATATTGCTTAATTTTTTAAACAGCACTAAGACGCTTAAGAAAGGAAACACAAGTCTAGAAAAATAAATAGCCTAAAATTCCGTCAAACAACAAAGTACCCCTACAAAATGGCAAATTTTTGCCTAGTTTTAGAATTTTTATCCAAAAAAATGATCGGAATGCTCAATCCCTAAGAAATTCCTTTCTATTTTTAGACTAGCAAGCAATGTTCCATTGCCTTTTTTCCAAAAAGCCCATCACAAAACCGCCCTTTAGGCGTTTTACCAACAACCGAACCTTACACACATGATCCCACACATACGCTCTATTGCCTTTTTGGCATTCCTATTCCCCGTATTATTACTGGCCCAACCGGGCACCGATTGCGCTAACCCGTTTCTCGTTACGAGTCTCCCTTTTGTACAAACAGGGATGACCACCAATGGATTTGGAGATGATTATTCTTTTAGCCCTTGCGGTAGCCCTTACATGGAAGGGGATGATTTTATCATCACTTATACACCCCTTATCGACGACAAAATTAGTGTGCTTTTGCAAAATGTGGCCTCCTTTACGGGTTTGCATATTCTCGACAATTGTCCCAATGCGCCAGTCGTAAACTGTATCGCCAGTGATCTCCAAGGTGGATCAGGTATCCGTTTGCTCGATGATGTATTATTGAGTGGTGGAAATACTTATTACATCGTCATTTCTACCTTCCCATCCCCTCAATCCACAGATTTTGATTTGTCCATTCTTAGCAATGGACCTCCTCCAGCGGGCTCTTCTTGTACCAATGCCCAAGTCTTAGATCCCCTGCCTTATTTTGCAGTCAATGTAAATACGGCCGACTTTGGAAACAACTACTCGGGGACCGGCCCCTGCCAAACCAGCAATTACCTCAATGGCAATGAGGTCATTTACACCTATACCCCAAAAGAAAATGAAGCGATTACGATTGAAGTCAGTTTCCTTTCTGACTTCTTCGCGGGTGTTCAATTGATGAGTGATTGCCCCGATGCGATGCCCCTTTGTATCGGCAGTGATGTAAATGGGAGTACAGCAGAAAATCTAACGATTGAAAATATTTTGGTCGAAAAGGATCAGACTTATTATCTGGTTGTTTCTACTTTTGAAAATCCACAAACAGTTAGCTATGATATCACCATTATTTCTCAACAAGTTTGTGCAGCTCCCACGGAAGCGATCTTCTCCAATATCACCCCCAATAGTGCTCAAGTCGATTGGCAAGGAGAAGCGGTTTTTTGGAATATAGAATTGGTAGAATCAGGCATGAGTCCAAGTGGTTCGGGTGATTTTGTAGACAGTCCGCAGCAAGTCTTTACGGGCTTACAGCCAGAAACGGATTATGAGGTTTATATTCGTAGCCATTGTGGGCCAGCAAGTGTAATGATCACTGGTGTTTTTGATGGTCCAAGATCGGGCGGAACACCGAAAGGAGTGGAGTTATATGTTTTACATGATATTGCTGATTTGAGTAGCTACGGTATTGGCTCGGCCAATAATGGAGGCGGTACGGATGGAGAGGAATTTCAATTTCCTGCCATCTCTGTCAATGGTGGAACCTTTTTATATTTCGCCTCAGATTCCACAGAGTTTAATGCTTTCTTTGGTTTTGATCCACAGTTTACCGATCCTTCCGCATTGATCAATGGGGATGATGCCGTAGAGTTATTTTTTGCAGGAGAAGTGATCGATCAATTTGGTTGGACCAATGTCGATGGCACCGGACAGGTTTGGGAATACAGAGATGGTTGGGCACACCGAATCAATAATCAAAGAAATAATAATGGTTTTTTCCGACCGGAAAAATGGATTTATAGTGGACTGGATGAATTAGAAGGGGGAGTCACTAATGCAACTTGTGATACTCCTTATCCAGTGTTGACTTATAATAGTGCGGCTACGATCGCTTCGGTATGGAGCGAAGCTTTTCCTTTTCGTACCCAAGCAGAACCGCCCACTTGTGGTGGCTTCTTTGTAGATGCCGGTGGTTTTAGTGGGAACTATTTTGGGAATGCTTTGGATTCGATTACGATTTGTCCTAGTAATCCTACCAATGTTGTGGCCGTTAGTTTTTCTAAATTTGAAGTTGAAAATGACGCGGAGAATTGTTTGGATGAATTATTAATCTACGATGGTGAAAATACAATGGCGAATATCTTTTCTTCTCCTGGAGGAAGCATGGAAGGCTGGTGCTGGAATGAAAATGCTACTGGAAAAAAGGGGTCTGGGAACTTAATGGGAATAACGCTTATTGCTACGAATCCTAGCGGTTGTATGACTTTTATTTTCCAGTCCAATGCGGATGTAGAATTGGCCGGATGGGAAGCGACAGTATCTTGTCAGCCTAGAGTAGAATGTGATGCGCCCATCAATTTGGGAACCAACCAAATCAGTAATAATTTTGCCGAACTTATTTGGGAAACCGCCGCGAGCAATAGCACCATGACCACTTTGTCTTGGGGCACCAGTGGCACCTTACCCGATGATGGAACACAGGTGAATGTGATGGGCAATAGCTATATGCTAATGGGGCTTAGTCCCAGTACCGCTTATGATTTTTACCTTTTTGAAGATTGTGGAATGGATGGAAGTAGCCCTTGGGCCGGACCCTTTACTTTTACGACCTTGGATTGTTCGCCTCTCGGGAATACCAGATCCTCTCCGATTTTAATTTCAAGCTTGCCTTTCACAGAAAGTGGTTTTACAGGGACTTGCTATACCAATACGGAGAGCGAATTATCAGCAGATGTTTTTTACACTTATACCACCGGAAATTGTGAATATTCCTTGCGTTTAAATACTTGTTCTGATGTGACCGACTTTGATACTTACTTATACCTCTACGATGATAATGGCGTCTTAATAGAGGCCAATGATGAATCTCCGACTGGCACTTGCGATAAAACCCTCAATGGAGAGAATCGTTTTTCATTTATAGAGGTGGCGGTAAATCCCAATAGTACTTATGTGATCAAATTGGAAGGCTTTGGACCGAATGAAGGGAATTATGAATTGACGGTAGAAGAAGGGAGTATTTCTCCGATTGGGATTGGCTGGGAGACGCGAGAAGTGACTTGTAAAGGAGAAGAAGATGGAATCATTACCTTGGATCTTACTGGCGGTGCCAGCCCTTATACGGTGGTCTGGAATACTGGTGCGACTACCGAAATGATTAGCGATCTTTCGGCTGGGACTTATGTGGTGAATGTGGAAGATTCCTGTGGGCATACCAATACCGCTACGATCATTTTGGAAAATCCTGATTCTTTGATTTTACAAACGACTTCCTTTCCGACCGACCCCGGAAAGTCTAATGGTTATATCATTGCGGAAGCTAGCGGAGGTACGCCACCCTATGCCTATGTTTGGGATGATGGCACCAGTACTTCTACTTTGATTAGTTTGGATGTTGGAGAATATTGTGTGCGGGTGCTTGATGCGCTTTCTTGTTCGGCGACGATTTGTACGGAAGTTTCTGTCAATACCGCTACTCAGAATCTGCCCGATTTGGAGGTGCTAAAATTATTTCCTAATCCAACTCAGGATCAGCTTAATTTGATTTTGTCTTTTGCTGAAAATCAAGATATCGAATTAGAATTGGTGGATGTAGCCGGAAAGGTGTTGGGACAAAAAGCAGTGGCTAATGTTTCGGAAGAATCCTTTGTTTTTGACGTAGCCGCTTTTGCAGAGGGTCTTTATTTTATAAAAATTAGAACAGCAAAAGGTAGTGTGGTTCGTAGATTTTTAAAGTTGTAATTGTTTAGCAAAAAACTACCGCATTCCACTTTCGTAAAACTCTACAATCCGATCATCCACTTGGATATCCCGAGGCTTTAAAGGTTGCTTTAAAACAATCCCTTCTAAGGTCCGACAGCGACTCAAAGCCACATAAGTTTGCCCATGTGCAAAGGCTCCTCTACCCAAGTCAATGATCACCCGATCAAAAGTTTTTCCCTGACTTTTGTGTATCGTAATGGCCCAAGCCAATCGAAGAGGATATTGTTTGAAGGTACCCAGGGTTTCTGTTTCAATTTCTCCCTTCTCATTTGGTTCCTGTTTGTATTTGACCACTTCCCATTCCAACTTGGCGACTTCAATAACCTTTTTATTTCCTTGGTGATTGATTTCGACTTCTATACAATCGGGATTCAGCTTGATGACTTTTCCTATCGTACCATTTACAAACTTCCGCTCTGGATCATTTTTGATAAACATCACCTGACAACCCAATCGCAGTCCTAGAATAGAATCTGTAGGGTAGAGGTGCGGTTGAAAAGAACCACTGATTCCCGCGGTAAAAGTAACTTCTGGTCCGGGGAGTTGCGATAGTTTTTTGGCATTGATACTATTGACGGTCGCATTGCGAGCAGAAAGGGTAATGTAAAAATCTTCTGCATCAAAATCTTCGATGTGCCTTTCGTTTAAATCTTCGAGGTCATCATAGTCTGCTTGGTTGACGCGTACTGCATCGAGGAGTCGAACAAAATTCCGAGATTCCTGACGGTAGGTTTTTTGTAACTCTACCATCTCGATCTGAAAGTATTTGAAAATATGAGCGGAGAAAAAGTAAGGACTTTCGTAAGTCGTTTGAAAAAGTTGATGTTCTACCTGAGTAGAGACCACGGGCGGCAATTGAAAAAGATCGCCAAAAAATCCCACCTGTACGCCACCGAAGGGGCGGGGATCGTCGCGA
>CAYQRA010000159.1:8856-10864 GCA_964419315.1 uncultured Saprospiraceae bacterium
GCCTTGCAGCAGGCTTTGATGGCCGCAAGGGGTGCGGGGATCGTCGCGATTGATTTGTAGGAAATAATCAATATTGTCGATCATGTCTGCCCGAACCATCGAGATCTCATCGATGATGAGCATTTCCATTTTTTCGTAAAGCTTTCGATTGCGGCGGCGGCGGATATCGTTTTTATTGATCAATTTTGGAGGAAAACCAAAAAAGGAATGAATGGTTTGCCCTTGTACATTGAGTGCCGCAATACCGGTAGGAGCGAGGACGACCGCTTTCTTGCGGGTCGTATTTCGAAAAAGCGTTAGGAGTGTAGATTTACCCGTTCCTGCTCGTCCAGTGATAAAGAGATTGCGACGATCGCGTTGGTCTTCCATCAGGTCGAGGGCATATTTAAAATCAGCACTTAATTCTAGCGGAGCTTTTTCAATCATGGTTGGTTCGTAAAAAAAACAGGTCGGATACCTGCAAAGATATCCGACCTATGAGGCTTGATATTTCTAGGCAAACCCTAGTTGCTTGACAAGGGACTAGAGTTTATTCTAAAATGGTTTTATGAGAAAAAAAAGCTGGATTTTTGTTCCAATCAAGGAACGCCCGGAGTCTAATAGCCGTAGCTATTATGACGAGGACGTGACGCAGAGTGGGACGAAAAGACGATTTTTTAGCCATACGAAATTATTTAGAATAAACTCTAATATTTGAAAAGAAAGAAGGGCAATCCTAAGGACTGCCCAGTGTGATGCTCTAGTAGTTAAAATCCACGAACGGAAATACTAAAAGAGACATTTCCACAATAATTACCTGATCCGATTTGTCAATATGGTTTGGACGACCCGACAATCAAGAAAAGGTTTTGTGGAATAAGTGGCAAAGATACATACTTTTTATGTTTTATGCCACTATTTTCTCTTATGTAGTCACATCTATTGAGTAGCATTTCTCGCTGTCGCTATCCCTTCCCTTCTTCTTTTCTTTTTTACATCTGCAACCCACCAGTAGGTGTAACTGGATTGGTATGTCCTGTCTGGTAGGGGAGCATTATCATTTTTTTTATGAAATATTTTAAAAATGTACGTCTTACGATTTTGGGTAAAATTTCCTTGGTCGTAATTGCATTTACTCTTTTGATTGGTATTCCCACCTACCGTTTTTTTACAAACCCTTATCGGGTTATGAATCGTGCTTTTAAGCACATGGATATTGACAAGCTACAATGGGCGATTGATCACGGCGCTCCGGTTGACAGTTTTGTACAACACACTCGGCCAATAGTATTGGCCTTTAGAAAAGGTCGCCATGACTTTATGGAAGTCTTGGCACAAGCCGGAGCAAACTTAAATCTTCGATCTACAAATGATATCTCTTTCGTAGGTCAAATTGCCTCAGCCAATGATTCTCTTGCTCTTGATATTCTTGGGAAGTATGGCGCAGACTTTGAGCGCAAAGCAGATACGCTTAACCGAAATGTTTCCTCGCATATTGTAGCGGAGGGGAAAACTAATCTTGTACCAGTAATTGCCAAATATGCCGATTTAAACACGCTTGATGGTAATGGCAAAGCCCTGCTTAGTTATGCTGGTAAACATCTTGATGTCGAGGCTACCAAGTATCTAATTGGTAAAGGTGCAAATCCAAATGCCACGGATGCGACTGGGAATACGCCACTACATTTTATTCGTGATCTTCCAACTATAAAAGTACTACACGAAGGCGGAGCGAATCTCGATTCCACAAACACTTGTGGTGTGCCACCTATGGCGTATCACCTAGCGCATGATAATCGGGAGTCGTATCTGTACCTAGTAAATAATGGTGCTGCGATTGATTGGAAAGATGATAGTGGATACAGTGCGCTTCATTATGCTTACTTGTCTAAGTCAACAACTTTGGCGAATCTCGTTCAGACGAATTTCCGAGAAAGACATCCAGAGGAATTTGATCAATTTGTATCTGATGCTACTAAGACAGCGATTGGTGCTGCGATTACTTATCTCGCTACTCGCAAAGCTGCCC
>CAYQRA010000160.1:0-10855 GCA_964419315.1 uncultured Saprospiraceae bacterium
GGTGTCGCTCACAAATTGCCTTCTCCATTTTTTGTACTCGCTACACAAAACCCAATTGAGCAGGAAGGAACCTATCCTTTACCAGAAGCACAGTTGGACCGTTTTATGTTTAATATTCCGCTTGATTATCCTTCTTATGAGGAGGAAATTGCGGTAGTAAAAGCGACGACTGGAAAAAAAGATTATAAACTGGAGCATATTGTAACTGCGGAGCAAATTTTGTTTTTCCAGCAGTTGATTCGCAAAATCCCTATTGCCGATAATGTATTGGAATATGCGGTAGGCTTAGCAACCAAAACCCGTCCGAATACCAAAATGGCCACGGACAAAGTCAATAATTACATTTCTTGGGGCGCTGGCCCACGGGCTTCTCAATACCTCGTATTGGGTGCCAAATGCCATGCTGCTATCAATGGAAAATACTCTCCAGACATCGAAGATGTGCAAGCGATTGCCAAATATGTATTGCGTCACCGCATTGTCCGCAACTACAAAGCAGAGGCGGAAGGAATCAATGAAGAAATGGTCATTGAAAGTTTGTTCTAGTCTTTCGAATCTATTTTCAAACAACTTCAAAATCCCGATGGCCAATTAAGCGATCGGGATTTTTTTATGCACCATCTCACCAGCAGCCTCAACCCGCAGGCCAGATTACAAGTCCAATTTTTACCCATACTAATCCATTTCTCCTTACTTTTGGAGCAATTTTTAAAAGACCCGCAGGTCAACATCAAAATACCGCATTATGAATTTTCTTAAAATCCCTCTACTTTTCAGTCTTTGCCTTTTGCTCCTTTCTGCTTGTAGTTCTGGAGAAAGCAATAGTACCAATAATACAAGCAGTCCAACGACTGCCGATCCAAGAAACGATGCTCCTCCCGCAAAAGAAGGACAGATCGTAGCCAAGACTTTTAGAGGCTTAGAAATTCGTCCAATCAATTTTCCGGGACAAACCTTTATGGGTATCCGTGCAAAAGTACCGATGGATCGCATCCAGAGTACTTATGGACCCAATATGAGTAAGGTGATGACTGCTTGTCAGAATGCAGGTTTGCGAATGGATGGAATGCCTTCTGCCTTGTTTTATGAATTTAATGAAGAAGCCAAATATATTGATATGGCCGCTACGATAGCCGTCACCGCAGGGCAAGCCGTCGGAGGTGGTGTGGAAATTTTTACCCTTCCCAATGCCAAGGCTTTGCAGATAGACTATTATGGAACTTATCAAGGAATAGCGAATGCGCACTATGCCATGGATGATTATATGAGTACTTATAAGCTTTTGCAAAATCGAGCCATTCCAGTGATTGAAGAATACATAACAGACCCTGGAGCTCAACCTGATCCCAGTAAGCGCTTGACTAAGGTGACTTACTTTTATCGGTAAAAAAGGTTGCTGGCTTTAAAACATGGTTTCTTCTTCTTTGTGCAGACTACGATATCTTTTCGTTTCTCCCACTTATCCTTTCTGGAATTGGTCAAAGAAGGAAAAGATTCTTTAGCCTACGCCAAAAAAGGAGGTCAAAGCATCTATTCTCTTAAAGAAACCTCTATCTAGCGAGGATTTATTAATTTTGTAGCAAACGTCGTTCTTATGAATATTTTCTTAAAAAAAATCAACTCCTCTGCTTTTATTCTAGTGCTTACGCTAACTGCTTATGTACTACTAGCTTGGGGCTGCTCTAGTGATTTCACCAAAAAACTAGAGGCCGTTCCAACTGCCATTGGAGTCCCCAATATGGTCACCATTATTGCAGATGATGCCGTTTGGGAGGGACCACTGGGAGATACTTTGCGTTATTATTTTGCCTCCGCTTATCCGGTCTTGCCGCAGCCAGAACCTATCTTCGACCTTAAGCATTTTACCGCAGAAGAAATCAATAATGAACCTATTCGAAGAGGACGTCGCAGTTATATCGTATTTGGTAACCTAAGTGATCAGGATTCCAAAACGACTCAAATGATCAAAACCGACTTGGGCCCCGGCAATGCAGATCGCGCCAGAAGGGATACCTCTTATAATTCTACTATCGCTCATGACAAATGGGCCAAAGGCCAAATGCTGGTTTACCTTTTTGGAAATAATAGCAATGAATTGATCAAAAACATCAAAGAGAATTTTCCAGCTATTGCTTCACGTATCAACGAAACAGATAAACGAAGTATTGATGCTTCTGTCTATTTGGGAAAAGAAAATTATAAACTGATCGAAACAGTACGCAATGACTTCGGCATTAAACTAAAAGTCCCGGGTGATTATTTTGTGGCGATCAACGAAGGCAATACCATGTGGATGCGAAAAGAAAATGAGTTTCTCAGTAGTAATATCTTAATCCATAGAATCCCTTATGAAGATAAGTCGCAGTTTAGTCAAGCAGGGATCAAAAAAATTCGAAATCAATTGGGAAGACAATACATCAGCAGCGAAACCGATGCTTCTTACATGCGCACCAATGATGTAGACCTCCCCATGTTAACGGAAGTCATTGATTTCAATGGCAATTATACCATGGAAGCTCGAGGCATTTGGGACATTGTCAACGATTATATGGGAGGGCCTTTTATTAGTTATCTTATTTTAAGTCCAGATAGTAAAGAATTGATTTTACTTGATGGCTTTGTACATGCCCCCGGTAAAAAGAAAAGAAAATACATGCAGCACCTAGAATATATCTTTTCTTCCTTTCAATTTGAACAGGCTAAATAAGCTTGAAAGGACAAGTCCTCCATTCTTAAACCCGGCCAAATAGCCTCATTTGCGGTTTTATTGTTAAATAAGGAATGTGTTTTAGTGATTTACTAAAACACATTCCTTATTTTAGGAACTCCTAATCGCAGGCTAGACAAAAGTCAAGGTGCATTGGGAATATGAGAACACAAGAACCAACACTGCATGCTTTCTATCCAAAAGGAACTCCGTCAAATCTCCGATGAGCAACTCCTCCTCCGCTATCGCCAAACGGAAGACACGGCTTTGATCGGAGAATTATATGGCCGTTATTACCACCTCGTCTTTGGTACCTGTCTCAAGTTTTTAAAAAATAAAGAAGAAAGTAGCGACCAAGTCGTAGCTATTTTTGAAAAATTAATCCATAAATTAAAGCAAGAAGAAATTCATAACTTTAATAGTTGGCTCTATTCTTTATGTAAAAATGAATGCCTTTCTTTCCTTCGCAAACAAAAAACGCTGCGCAATAAGAGAGAAAACTGGGAAGAACAAGAAAAAAAGTTGGAAATATTTATGGAAAACGAAGCCCTTTTGCGTCTATGTGAAAAGGAAATAGCTGTTGCGGAAGAAGAGGAAGACGAATTGGAAGGAAAAGTAAAAACGGCAGTCCATCAACTACCGAGAGAACAAAGAATTTGTATTCAATTGTTTTTTTATAAACAAATGAGCTATCAGCAAATCGCTGAGAAGACCAAGTACAGTTTGTTGCAGGTGAAGAGTTATCTGCAAAATGGCAAACGCAATTTAAAAAAGCTGCTCCAGGAAGAAACCTGATAGGCAGAGCCGAACCCATTTTTTTATTGATAACTCAAGCATTATGAAAGAATTATTCACCAGTACTCCTTGCCTTAGTAGCCAGCAATTAAAAGACTATATTGAGAATCGGCTCGATAAAGCCGCTCGTCTCGAAGTAGAAAATCATTTATTGGATTGCGAGCTTTGTACGGCCGCCGTAGAAGGTTTTTCTGAATCCTATGATTTTAAAGTAGATCGTGAATTAGAGCAATTAGAAAATCTATTTGACCCCGCCCAAAAAGCAAAAGAAGCACAGATCAAACCGCTTCGGAATAATTATACATGGATCAATCGTATTGCTGCCGCCGCCGCAATTCTTTTGCTCCCCATCGCCGCTTGGTTCTATTGGAGTGCCCAATCTAATGATCGCTTATTTAGTCAATATTTCGAATCTTATGAAAGTGATTATCTGGCCACGAGAAGTGCGGATCAAACAACCAATCCACTGCTCACCAAAGCTCTGGAAGTCTATCGAGAAAAAGAATACCTCCACAGTATTCCACTTTTTGAATCTTACCTCGAACAAGTTCCTGAAAACACCATTGCGGCCTTCCATACTGGCCTAGCTTGTTTAGAAGCAGGACAGACCAGCAAAGCCATTCAGTATCTAGAAATTGTCCGACTTAATGATGAGGAGTACTACGAAGATGCCAGTTGGTATCTCGCTTTAGCGTATCTGGAATTAGATCAAAAAGAGGAAGCTTTAGCCGTGCTAAATGATCTGACAAAAATTAGTAATGGCTATTATCAGAAAGAAGTTGAGCTATTGATAAAACAATTGAAGGAAGCTTCCTAAGCGGTTTTTGCTTATTGCAAAAGCAAAATCGCAATCCCGAGCAAGGCTGGTAAAGCTTGTACATAAAGGATCGTTCGTTTCGCGGTAATTGATCCGTAGATTCCTGCTACCGCTACACAACCCAAGAAAAACAAGGCCACATTTTCGGCCCATTGCGGATCGGTGATCAATAGAGACCAGATCAAGCCGGCTGACAAAAAACCATTATATAATCCTTGGTTGGCTGCTAGTGCTTTCGTCGGCTCAAAAAGATTTTTGGGCAAAGCACCACCAAACACTTTTTTGCCGATAGTCGTCCAGGCAAACATCTCCATGTAAAGGATACCCAAATGCTCCAGTGCAACAAGTCCAATAATAATCTTAGCTAATAACATCATACCATTTCTCTATTTTGTAGTTAATAATTTGGTTTTACCTTTACCAATGTAGCCAGAAAAAAGTGCTCTATGAAAGATTACATCAAAAAACTAAGACTAAAAATAGGATCTCAAAAGTTTATCCACCCCGCAGCTCGAATTATCGTCGAAAATAAAAACGGAGAATATTTAAGTATTTTAAGAAAAGACAATGGACAAATTGGACTTCCCGCAGGTGCTTTTGAAGAGGGGGAAACGATAGAAGCTTGTATCAGGCGAGAAGTACAAGAAGAAACAGGACTTCGCATTGGCCAACTTGAAATGATCGGTTTGAGCACTCAACCTCTTCGAGAAAGCGTTCGATATCCTAATGGAGATCAAGTGCAATATTTTACCGTAGAATTCTATTCTACGGATTACAGTGGTGATTTACAGCCCGATTTGGAGGAAAGTAGAGAAGCTGCTTTTCGCTCTAAAAAAATAATCCAGCAATTGCCACTCAACGAGCAACATACTTTCAAATCTTTGACCTATTTTCGCAGAACTGGAAAAGTACTTATAGATTGATGAATCAAAAAAATACCATTACATTTTGTTTTTTCTTTTGGATAATCCTTAGCTCCTGTGGGCTTAGTGCCCAAGAAAAACCATTCTCTGAATTTGCTTTGGGGGTCAGA
This sequence comes from uncultured Saprospiraceae bacterium, assembly GCA_964419315.1. Lineage (GTDB taxonomy): Bacteria > Bacteroidota > Bacteroidia > Chitinophagales > Saprospiraceae > CALLVY01. Next base: position 5,353 of record CAYQRA010000160.1, read on the forward strand.
CAAGGCTATCAGTTCTCTCGCATCAATTTCAGTCCAAGCATTGCGCAAGGTCTAAATCAAGGTTTTACTAGTGGCATCATTCTCCAATATCTCTCTCAACCTCAACTTGGTTTTCAAATGGAGATCAATTATAGCCAAAGAGGTTGGAATGTGCCAGAATTTGGAGAGCCAATCAGCTTTCGCCGAGAAATGGACTATCTAGAGATTCCTTTTCTAACCCATTTTACGATTGGTAAAAAGAGTTTCCGAATCATCCTCAATGTGGGGTCTTATCTTTCTTTCTTACTCAATAATGAAGCAGCCTTTTATGGCGGCTCTTACGAAATCTATTTTCAAGAAAAATACGTCCAGAAATTTTCTTACGGCCTTGGTGCTGGAACAGGCTTTGCCTTGCGTAGTAAAATTGGAGTCTTTCAAGCTGAAGTCCGTGGTGCCTTAGGACTTACGGATATTTACGCTCCTACAGAAACTGATTTTATAAGTGCTCCAGAGCAATTTTTTGGCTACCAATTTAGTTACCTCTATCGTTTTGGACACAAAAAAAGAAAAGCAGAAGCAGCTGCTTTAGAACAAATAATTGAAGAATCTCAAGACTTAAAAGAACCCCCACTCGATGAAAACTAAACTAGTGATATTTGATTGTGACGGCGTACTCGTAGATAGCGAACCCATTTCCAACCGCATCATCTCCAAATATCTAAGTCAACATGGATTAGCCACTAGCCCCCAGAAAGCCCTTGAATTATTTGCGGGTGGTTCGTTAAGTAAAGTGGGCGAATATTATCAAAAACAAACAGGCCAGCCAATCGGAAGCGATTTTGAAAGCACCTATCGCGATCAATGTAAAATTGCTTTTGCCGAAGAACTAGAGGCCGTCCCCGGCGTACAAGCCATGCTTCAACAAATCCAAATTCCCAAATGTGTTGGATCAAATGGTCCCGCGTATAAAATCAAATTCAATCTTGACAAGACAGGATTGCGTTCTTTTTTTGGTGATAAACTCTACAGTGCTTATGACATCCAACACTGGAAACCAGAGCCTCATTTGTATCTCCATGCCGCAAAAGAAATGGGAGTAGCTCCAGTAGATTGTGTGGTCGTGGAAGATAGCTTACATGGGGTGGAAGCGGGGATTGCCGCAGGGATGAAAGTCTTTGGTTTTACGGGCACCAAAAAGGCAAATGTTTTAAAAGCTGCTGGCGCCATTCCTTTCGATCATATGAATCAACTGGCTAGTTTGATTAATAATAACCATTCTTAGGCAAACCCAAGAACCATAATAACTAAGTAAACCTATGTCTCTTTACGATCAAATTCAAGAATCTATTCAATACCTAAAAGACCGTTGTACCCTGCAACCGCGCTTTGGAATCATCCTTGGAACGGGCTTAGGAAAGCTCACAGAAGAAATAGAAATTATAGCGGAAATCCCTTATTCAGAAATTCCTCACTTTCCGGTATCGACGGTAGAGAGTCATCAGGGAAAATTGATCTTTGGACTTTTGGCGGGACAGGCTGTTGTGGCGATGGCCGGTCGTTTCCATTATTATGAAGGCTATAGTATGAAACAAGTGACCTTTCCGGTAAGGGTGATGAAGTTTTTGGGAATCGAAAGATTGATTATTTCCAATGCCGCAGGAAGTACCAATGCAGCTATGCTTCCTGGGGATATGGTTTTTGTTCGAGACCATATCAATATGCAACCGGAGAATCCACTCCGTGGGGTCAATGATGAACGGCTAGGACCTCGTTTTCCCGACTTGCTTCATGCCTATGATCGAACGCTCAATGCTAGCGCTTTGCAGATCGCTAAATCGTATGGCTTTCCCGCCCATGAAGGCGTATACCTCGGCCTACAAGGCCCCAATCTAGAAACGCCAGCGGAGTATCAATTTATTCATCGGATTGGTGCGGATTTGGTTGGAATGTCGACCGTCCCAGAAGTCTTGGTAGCTCGGCATATGGGGCTCCCGATTTTTGTAGTTTCAGTCGTTTCCAATTTATGCTATCCTTTAGAAGCGATCAAAGAGACGACTTTAGAAGAAGTCATTGCGGTCGTTGGGAAGGCGGAGCCTCGGATTAGAAAGGTCGTGGTAGAATTGATTAAGACGATTAGCTGAGTTTAAAAACTGTGTGTGATCTGTCGCGCAGCTTGGAGCTGCACGACAGATGGGAATATTTCTACTCCCCAAAATGTTTCCACCCTTGAGCAGTGATTGGATGAATATTTCCCCCTTTGGTATGCAGCTTTATACCATCTTCCTTTTTCACCATTTCTCCCATTATGTAAATATCTGGTAAGAACTTTACCTTTTCCACATCCTTCGGATCAATGGTAAATAATAATTCATAATCTTCTCCTCCACTGAGTGCACAAGTGATCGGGTCCAATTTAAAAGTTTCGATTGCCATCAATTCGGTATCGGGGTGAATCGGTACCCCGCTTTCTTCTACAAAAGCACCTAGTCCAGATTGTTTACAAAGGTGATAAATCTCTGAAGCCAAACCATCCGAAACATCAATCATCGAAGTAGGAACCAATTTATTTTCGGCGAAAAAATTAATCATATCCACCCGAGCTTCTGGTTTGAGTTGGCGCCCCACCAAGTAGTTTTGGTTTTCTAAGTCTGGTTTTACGCCAGGGTTGGATAGATAAATTTGTTTTTCTCTTTCTAGAATTTGTAAGCCCAAATAAGCGGCTCCTAAATCTCCCGTGATGCACATTAAGTCACCAAGCTTTGCTTTGTTTCGATAAGTCAATTTATCTTTCTCTCCTTTCCCTATCGCCGTAATACTAATCGTCATTCCTTTGGGAGAACTTGTGGTATCTCCTCCGACCAAGTCTACTTTATAGCGTTCGCAAGCAGCATAGATTCCTGAATACAATTCATCCAAAGCTTCTACCGAAAAACGATTCGACAAAGCCAAGGAAACCGTGATCTGTTCTGGTCGCGCATTCATCGCATAGATATCCGAAAGATTCACCACGACCGCTTTATAGCCTAGGTGCTTTAAGGGCGTATACATCAGATCAAAGTGAATGCCTTCTACCAACATATCTGTAGAGACGACCGTCAAAAAATCACCGCTATCAATCACCGCAGCATCGTCTCCAATGCCTTTTAGTGTAGAGCTATTGACTATTGGAAAATTAGAAGTCAAATGATCTATCAAACCAAATTCTCCCAATTCATTTACATCGGTACGGGTGGTAAATTCCTCTGCCATTGGATTTATTATTATTTATAATTATTTCGTTAGTTCTGCAAAAGCTTTCCAAACCGGTTGATCTGGTGGATCAGCTTGCAAGCTTACTTTTTCTTTGGATACGGGATGGTGAAAAACCATTTTCCAAGCATGTAGCTGGATAGAACGATCTTTATTCCCTCGCTTAAAACCATACTTTTCATCGCCGCGAATCGGACTGCCGATGGCTCCCAGTTGCGCTCTGATTTGATGGTGTCTTCCGGTAAGCAAATCTACTTCCAATAAATGGTAGCGTTCGCTACTGCCCAGCAATTTATATTTTAGAATGGCCTTTTTCGTTTTCGGTTTTTCTTCCAGAGAGGATTCGGTCCGATTGGTCTTTCCATTTTTTCGCAAAAAATGAATCAACTCTCCTTCTGGCTCTGCTGGTGCTTTCCCCACAATCGCGAGGTAAGTCTTTTTGATTTTTCCCGATCGAATTTGTTCGTTCATCACCGCTACTCCTTTTTTGCTTTTCGCAAAAAGAACAACACCACTAGTCGGCCGATCAATTCTATGGATCAGATGAAGCTTAGAATTGGTGTAAATTTCCGCCAAATCTATTAAAGCCTTATCTCCTGACTTATCTGCTTGCACACCAAGTCCCGTTGGCTTATTGAGCGCAATCAGCTGATTGTTTTTGTAGAGTACATGGTCTCCGATATTCTCCATTCTTTGTTTAATTGGTTCTCTGATAAACCGACACCGGAGGCCTGCCTTCCGCAAGTTGCTTCCTAAACGAGCTGAACTAAATTCCGGGTGGGGTCAAAAAACGATTTAATTTTTCCACTTGATATTACAGCCCATACTTGGTCGCTGAAAATCATTGACTGCTGTTCCTGCTAAAACGGCATCAATTGCTGCTCTAAGATCTTCGCCATTCACCAGCTTATCAAGGTGTGGTCGAGCTGCATCCAATTGGCCACGATACACCAACTTAGCAGCACCATCAAAAAGATAAAAATCTGGGGTACAAGCGGCATCATAAGCTTTGGCCACTTCCTGACTTTCATCGTAGAGGTAAGGAAAAGGATAGCCAACTGCGGCGGCATGGCTCTTCATTTTCTCTGGAGAATCCTGTGGATAATTTTCAACATCATTGGAACTGATTGCTACGAAAGCAACTCCTTTTTCCTGATAAGCTTTGGCCAATTTTACAATCTCTTCATTAACAAAAATCACATAAGGGCAATGATTGCAAATAAACATCACTACCGTCGCCTGATCAGATTTGACTTGAGCGAAGCTCACCATTTTGTCTGATATCGTATCCGGTAGATTAAATTCTGGGGCGATGGTACCCAGTGCGAGCATTTTGGATTCTGTTCTTGCCATAATATATTGTTTATTCTAAAAGGAAGTGCAAAGGTATCTACTTTGCTTTGCAATAAAAACTAAGAGGATATTTAAAATTTATTTTGATTTGAAAATCAATAATTTGTGGTTCTGATAAAGTGATTTGAAACGAGTTTAGCGAGCTAAATGAGTGCCAAATTGCGAAGTCAGGTTCCTAAAATATTGGTTTTCAGACTATATAAATTTAAATATGCTCTTAGAGGATATTTAAAACAGAAAAAAGTAAGAAAGGTTATTTACACGCCTCATTAATCCCCAATACATAGTGATCGACAATATTGATCAATTCGGCAGATTCGGCGCCTTTAAAGCCTTTGATCATTTTATTCTTTAAGCGCAATTTTACTTGTTGGGTAAGAGGTAAAGATAAGGGGAGGTAAGACCAATGCCATTTTTCTTCATTATAGCCATGAGGTCGTTCTGTTCCTTTCGGAGAATAGGGTTGGCAAAAACCAAAGCGAGCCGCATTTTCTACTAGCCAATTATACTCTGCTAAGCCTTTTCCTTTCTCAAAATATTCATTATTAAGTGCATTGATGTCAAGGTCTGTTCCCCAGTGATGACGAGAACTACCGGGCATGGAACTCCATTGCAAAATTTTCTGAGCCCTTTGGGTGGGATCTGGAATCGCCTTGGACAAATCTTTGCCATCTACTTTTCGAGCACCAGACCATTTGGCTTCCCAGATTCCTTTTTGTCGGTTAAAATTTCGGGTGGCAGAAAGAATGTAGAATTGAATGCCGTCCTTGGCAGCAGCTTCTGCCATTTTCTCGAAAGCCTCATTGGCTTGCTTGCGGAGCAATAGTCCATCGCGTTTGGCATACTTGGCCGCCACTTTTACAAAGCGTTTATCTTTTGCCGGGTTGAATTGTCCCATTAGGTAGGCATCGGTGATCGTAGA
>CAYQRA010000161.1:0-10847 GCA_964419315.1 uncultured Saprospiraceae bacterium
TTCTTGTTGGAGTGGTTGTTGGGATCGGTTGACCGCATTTTTTGGCTTTTTATTTTTATTTGCTTTTTGGGCTTTGGCCTTGGTTTCGGCACGTTTCCTTTCGAACTCCGCCTTTTTTTTCGCCTCCTGTCTGGCTTTATCCTTGGCAGCTTGATCCGTTGCTTTCTTGGTTCTATCTGCTCTTGCTTTTTTGATCGCCGCTGCTGCTTCTTTTTTCATGGCTTCTTTTTTGGCGGCTTCCTCTTTTTTCTTTTGAATGGCTTGTTGTTGGTTTTTATCTTGATTAGAAGCTTCTTTTGTCTGGGAGGTTTTGCTCTTTTTACCACTTTCTTTCTTTCCAGAGGTAGAGGGTCTCTGATATTTTTTAGGTTTCTTTTTTACCATAAATTGAGTGAGCGTAAAATGCGTTTGTAGCATTAAATTGGAAAGACCTTGGTACTTATTGGCAATCTTGGTTTCAATAGAATCTATGGCCGTGACGAGTTGCGAACTGGTAAGCATAGACTGGTGAGATTTGAAAAGGTCTTGGTCCGTCTCCTTCATTTCAAATTCCTGTAGGTCAAATACCTTATTCCACTCTTTGAAGTTGGTTCTCACGAAAGAATGACTGTCTCCTTTGCCATCTTTTTTATTGCGTTCTGTTTTTTGGTATTGGGTTCCGTTGACGAGATTCATGATGAAAAATTTCTTGTCATCAGTGGTGTACATTTCTCCTTTTTCTGCAAGAATTCTAGTACTAGCTCCCTTATTGTATTTATTGTGATCGTAGATTAAAACATCTGAAATAGAACGATTGTCTTCCCCTTTGCCACCAATGCGAATCACAAAACCTTTAAAGTCATAATTGAAAATTCCTTTTTCCAAACTTAGCGTAGGTTTTGCCTTTCGGATATCATAGAGCCTCGATTTGAATTGCAAATTGGCCACCGGAATGAGGTTATTGGAACAAAAGAAGGAAAATATAGCAATAGAAGAGGCGACAAACATCAAAGGAAGCATGACTCGCCAAAGCGGAATTCCAGCAGATTTCAAACTCGCCAATTCATAATGTTCTGCCAAATTTCCCATCACCATCACCGAAGAGATCAATACGGCTATTGATAAAGCCATCGGAAACATCGAAATGGATAGATAAAAAACCAATTCGGTCAACAAAGCTAAACCAACTCCTTTCCCAACAATATCATCGATATAGGTCCAGAAAAATACCATGATCAAGACAAATAATGCAATGGAAAAAGTCATTACAAAAGGTGCCACAAAACTGGTCGTTAATAGTTTATCTATTTTTTTCATGGAGTAATTTAGCCTAAAGAAAATATGCTTTTACTTAAGAAAGGTAAAAATAACATTCTTACTGGAAACGCTGGTAGCAAAATAAAGATACATAAGACAAAGTCATTAATTCCCTGTATCTAAGTACTACTTTATCACTTTAAAACCTTACTTCTATTTACCTCACCAAAAAGAGGAATGGGAGGGCCGTCAAAATTCTGTTTGACTATGAGGAAGTATACTTCTGACCCCGAAGGGATGGGCAGCCCGTTCATTTTGACAAGCCTTTTGTTATTTTTTGGGGACTGAAAAAGTAAAAACTCACCGATGGTGGTGGAGAATTTGATCATCAGAGCTCCTAATATTAATAGTGACAAAGTAGCACTTACTTCCTAGTGCATTTGCCCAGAAAGATACAAAAGCCCTTGAAACTACTTAAAAAAGACACCTAGGAGAGAATAAAGGTTGTAAGAAGAGAAGGAGGGTAGCTATAATTAACAAGCGCCACAGTGATTCACTATGGCGCTTGTTCCGGATAGATGGCCGATTGGCCGAGTTTTTTAATTCTTGTATCTAAGTATTTTTTGGAGAAACTCCTTTTTTAGTTAAATAGTACTTAGACTGGTTTTGTTAATAAAATATTTTTGTAATAAGCTAAAAGAACAGAACTATTCTTGGAAAGACTTAGGCTTGCCCAAGAAAGAACAACATACCATCATTGGAACGAGAAACCTTGCTTTTCTTAATTTTCGGTTTGATTCCTTTGATGAATTTTAAAGAAGATAGTTTGGAAGAATTCTTAGTAGTGTTGTTTTTCATAATTCCTCAAATTTTAATAGGTTATTTATTTAGACCAAAAGGTCTTAGTTAATAGAGCCGATTTATAAAACGAGCTAACAGCTACTTAATTGCTGTTGTTAAGATAGTGATCGATAAAAAGCGTGTTCTTTTTTTGGAAATGTTTGTTTTTGACAAAAAAAACAAGGAAAAACGCCTTTTTTATTAATCTTTGAAATGTTACTCTCTCTCTCGTTTGTGACTGATAATCAGGGAATTATAATTTGATATGCTAATTTGCTAGTCCAATATAGAAAAAAAAACGGAAAATGCCTGTAACTCTTTATCATTTCTAATCGTCGACTTTTTATAATGAGCCTGGAAAACTTTAAGAAACAAATTTTACCCATTAAGAATAAACTATACCGCTTTTCGCTAAGAATTGTAGGAAATAGCTTGGAAGCAGAGGACGTGGTGCAGGAGGTCTTTATTAAGATGTGGAAGAGTCGGGAAGATTGGAACAAATACAAAAATTTAGAAGCTTGGTGCATGAGAATGACTAAAAATCTGTCAATTGACAAATTAAGATCCAAGCACCAAAGAGTGGGCGTTTTAGCGGATGGGATGGATTTTGTGGCCAAAGAGCCATTACCAGACAAAAAGGTGGAATTAAAAGACAGCATTGGCCAAATTCAAGAATTGATGAATGGACTGCCCGAAAAACAGAAAATGGTCATGCATTTACGCGACCTAGAAGGAATGAGCTATCAAGAAATATCGGAACAATTAGAAATTAGCTTAAGTCAAGTAAAAGTCTATTTGTTTCGGGCCAGAAAAAGCATAAAATCACAATTGATCAATAGAGATTCTTATGGAGTTTAAAAACATCGATCTTCTTTTGGAAAAATACTGGGCGGGCGAAAGCAGCTTGGAAGAAGAGCAAAGTCTCCGACTTTACTTTAATCAAGATGAAATTGCGGAAAGACACCTTTCCTTTGTCTCACTCTTTCGGTTTTTTGCAGAAGAACAACAAGCGGAACTATCTGAAGATTTTGACGAAAAATTGTTCCAAAAACTAGAAGATTCAGAAAAGGATAAATCGGTACAAGGGCTGCCTGAGCAGAGCGACCTAAATTCCAAAGTTGTTCCATTGCAAAAAGATAAACCACGCAAAAAATTCTTTGTACTTCGAATTGCGGCGGCCATTGCTTTGCTTTTATCCTGCTGGTTCTTTTTTCCCAAAACAGCCGACCCCGTTATTGCTAAAGTCGACAAGCAAGAAGTGGAAGAAGCTAAAATCGCTTATCAACAAGCCAAGGCTGCGCTCTTATTATTGTCTAGAAAAATGAATAAGGGAACACAAACCGCCTTGCAAGGAATGAACGAATTGGATAATGCTACCCGAGTGGTTCGGACAAAACCCAATTAGACTTATTCAAAAAATCCATTTTTTAGAAATCAAAAATTTAAAAAAACTTTCTTGGATACTATCCGACTCTATCGAGACAGGATTTATCTAAGAACAAAATAAAACAATTATGAAATATTTATCTGTTTTGCTCATCGCTTTTATGGGCTTCGCCATGCCTGCTTTTGCTCAAGAAGATGCAATCACAAAATACTTTGATCAATACCTAGAAGACGAACGTTTTACCGTCGTTTATTTGAGTCCAAAAATGTTTGAAATCCTAGGCAAATTAGACCTTGATGAATTGGAAGATGAAGAAGCGGCCGAAGTAATGGATGTGGTACAAGACCTCAAAGCCTTACGCATTCTTACCTCGGAAATCAATACCCTAGAATTTTATGAAGAGGCCAAGCGTAAGATTGATACCAAGTCTTATGAAACCTTGATGACGGTCCGACACGATCAAGAAAATGTAGAGTTTTTAGTGAAAGAAAACGGAGATGTGATCGAAGAATTACTGCTATTAGTTGGCGGTGGAGAAAATTTTGTCCTCATGAGTTTTATTGGAAATATCAATCTAAAGAAAATTTCAAAATTGGCAAATTCCGTTGATGTAAGTGGGATGGAACATTTGGAAGAACTGGATAAGAAGGAAGGCAAAACTAAAATGAAGGAGGAAGGTAAAAGCAAGAGTAAAGGGGAGGAGGATTAATCCATTTCCAGAACCTTGAGATTTCAAAAGACTTTCCCCATCCGACAAAACAAATCAAATGAAAAATCTATTAATAGCTTTATGCCTGATCGCTATTCCTTTATCTGGTTTTTCCCAGAAAAAAAGCATCAAGAAGTTTTATAAGCAATACAAGAAAGGAAAGGAGACCCGGAACTTTGTGATCCCCGGATTTCTGATTCGCTTTGCAACTGGATTGGCTAGAGATATCGTCGAAACAGACGAAGAATACGAAATGCTAAAATTAGCGAGAAATATTCGTCAGGCAAGGATTTTACTGTCCGAAGATTTTAACCCCGTTCTACAATCAGACTTTAATGACCTCGTCAAAGGAGTAAAAAAAGTCTCCTATAATGATTTGATTGCTGTGCGAGCAGAGGGAACCAATGTCAATATCATGATCAATGAGAATGGCGAAAAAATAAAAGGCTTACTCATTCTGATCAGCGAAGAAGATACTTTTATGATGCTCCATTTAAAAACCAAATTGAAATACGAAGACCTCAATCGATTAATTGAAATTTTTAGAGATGAAATTCCGATTAAGATAGACGAGAAGAAAAAAGAAAAAGAAGAGGTGCCAGTAGCCTAAAAGGTCTGTTTATGATGCCCCCAATTTTATTCAATACCCAAAAAAATCCATAATGAAGAATATCCTTAGTTTCCTGTTTTTATTTTTTTCAATTTCTCTTTTTGCTCAAAACCAAGTCATTCAAGACTTTTACGATAAGTATAATGATCTAGAAAACGTAAACGAAGTAAAATTACAAGGTTGGTTATTAGAACTAGCCGCAGAATATGCCGACAAAACGGAAGAGGAAAAGATGTTGAAGAAGATCTCTTTTTTACGGGTGATGATTATGTCGGAAGGAAATTTAGTACAACCTGCAGAATTGAAAAGATTTATTAAAGATATCCAACAAGAAGACTTTGCAGAACTAATACAAATCCGAGATGGTGCCGCGGTGGTCAATGTTTTTATTCGAGAAGAAGGCAAGGACATTACAGATGTCTTAGCGGTAATCAATGATCAAGAAGACGGTTTTATTTTACTGAGCTTAGAAGGCCATATTCAATTTAGTGATCTCAATAATTTGAACATTAATGTCAGTGGCATGGATCACCTGAAGAAAATTCCAGAAAATAGAAAGGAGATTCCAAGGGCTTAAGAATCGTTCACTGATTTGTTTGAGGGAAACGCAGTAATCGCAGCAGGCGATTACTGCGTTTTGTTTTGTAATAGCGTTTGAATTTGAAACGGTATTTGACTATGTTTACAGGAAATAAATACTTTGTAATAGAGGCTTACCAATAAGTCAGATGATTTAATATTACAAAATATTTGCATTTGATCACAATCATTTCCTGACCTAATGAAATACTTACTCGCCTTTAGTTTTAGCTTTTTTTCCCTTTTTCTTTTTGCTCAAGATGTTCCCCAAACTAGCGCAGTCGAACGAATGGCAGGGCTAGAACAAAGAAAGAAAAGTGTCAATCAATCCTTGGTACAACACATTCCTTTTCGCAATGTTGGTCCTTCTGTATTCGGAGGTCGAATCGTAGATTTAGAGGTTAACCCTCTGGACCCCAGTATCTTCTATGCGGCCTATGCTTCTGGAGGTTTGTGGAAAACAAAAAATAACGGCACCTCTTTTTCGCCTTTATTCGAACAAGAAGGGGTGTTAAGTATCGGTGATATTGCGGTCAATTGGGAACAAAATACCATCTGGGTTGGAACGGGCGAAAACAATTCTAGCCGATCCTCTTATTCTGGATTAGGGATTTATAAAAGTACAGATGGTGGGGAAACTTGGGAACATAAAGGCCTAGCAGAAAGTCACCATATTGGTCGGATCATCCTTCATCCAAGCAATCCAGATATTTTATGGGTAGCTGTTTTGGGACACCTTTATTCTCCCAATGAAGAAAGAGGCGTATACAAAAGTGTAGACGGTGGAGATACTTGGACACATACGCTTTTTGTCAATCCCAATGCCGGAGCAGTAGACCTCTTGATCGATCCGGATGATCCGCAAAAATTATTTGCAGCCACTTGGGAAAGAGAACGTCGAGCCTGGAATTTTGTGGAAGCAGGAGAAGGCTCTGGAATCTATCGAAGCAATGATGGAGGAGATAATTGGACTTTAATGACGACCCAAGAAAGCGCTTTTCCTACTGGAGAAGGCGTAGGTAGAATTGGATTAGCACTGACTAAAAAAGATGGAAAAAATATTTTATTTGCCTCTCTAGATAATTATAATCGACGACCGCCAGAGGATAAAGATCAAAAAAAAGGTCTCACCAAAGATGATTTAAGAACGATGGATGCCGACGCTTTTGCCAAGCTAGATTCCAAGAAATTAAATACTTTCCTAAAGGAGAATAGGTTTCCCAATAAATACGATGCAGAGACTGTTTTTAAAATGGTAAAAAAAGGACAAATACAACCTTTGGCCTTGGTGGAATATTTGGAGGATGCCAATAGTTTGCTTTTTGATACCCCAGTCATTGGCGCGGAAGTTTATCGCTCCATTGATGATGGAAAATCTTGGAAAAAAACACACGACGGTTATTTAGAAGATCTCTTTTATTCCTACGGATATTATTTTGGTCAAATCAGAGTCTCTCCTCATAATCCAGAAAAAATTTATATCCTTGGCGTTCCCGTTTTACGATCCGATGATGGCGGTGCCACTTTTGTTTCTATCAATGGAGACAATGTACATGTCGATCATCATGCACTTTGGTTGTCGCCTTTGCGAGACGAGCATATCATTTTGGGAAATGATGGAGGGGTCAATATCTCTTATGACGATGGAGAACATTGGGTCAAATGTAATACACCTGCGGTAGGACAATTTTATACCGTTGCGGTAGACCATGCAGAGCCTTATAATATTTATGGGGGCTTACAGGATAATGGGGTTTGGATGGGAGAAAGTACTTATAAGGCGAGTAATTATTGGCACAACTCAGGACATTATCCTTATGAAGCAATAATGGGAGGGGATGGGATGCAAGTTGCGATAGATTTACGAGATAATAAAACGGTTTATACCGGTTCGCAGTTTGGCTTTTATTATCGCCTAGATTTAGCCAAAGAGAAAAGAACTTTTATTACTCCAAAACCAGATCTGGGAGAAAATAAATTGCGCTGGAATTGGCAAACTCCGATTCACTTGTCGATTCACAATCAGGATATTTTATACATGGGGTCGAATAAAGTACATCGCTCCATGAAGCAAGGAAAAGATTTTAAAACCATTTCTGAAGATTTGACTAAGGGAGGACGAAAAGGGGATGTGGCTTATGGTACCCTGACGAGTATTCACGAATCTTCGCTTCGCTTCGGTTTGATTTATACGGGGTCGGATGATGGTTTGATTCATGTCAGTAAGGATGGTGGAATTACTTGGGAAAAAATTACGGAAGGCTTGCCAGAAGATTTGTGGGTCAGTCGGGTACAAGCCTCGGCCCATGAGGAGGGCACCGTATATGCTAGCCTGAATGGCTATCGATGGGATGATTTTAAAGCTTATGTTTATCGTTCTACAGATTTTGGAAAAACTTGGCTGGCGATTGCTACGGACCTTCCTGCCGAACCCGTCAATGTGATCAAGGAAGACCCAGTCAACGAAAATATTCTTTACATTGGAACGGATCATGGTGTTTATGTTTCTTTAAATCAAGGAAGGACGAGTATGAGAATGGGCGCAGATTTACCTGCTGTTCCGGTACACGATTTAGTGGTTCATCCAAGGGATAAAGATTTGATTTTGGCCACACATGGTCGATCTTTTTATGTAGCAGATATTTCTGCTTTGCAGGAGTTGGACGAAGAGGTTTTAGCAGAAAGACTCAAAGTGTTTGCACTCGAAACCGTCAATTATTCTAGTCGCTGGGGGAACTCTTTTTCCAAATGGAGAAAACCTTCAGAACCAAAATTGATTATTCCCGTTTTTGTAAAAGATTCGGGCACCGCAAAAATTATGGTAAAAACCAAAAAAGGAGAACTATTGGCAACCTTGGAAAAAACACTAGAGGCAGGATTGAACTATGTAGCTTATGATTTGAGTATTGATAATTTTGCTGCTCAGAAGCTAGAACGTTTGGTCAATGAAGGAAAAAAGGATAAAGAGGAAGCGATAGAAATTGCTGAAAAGAAAAATGGAAAATACTACCTTTATAAAGGAGACTATAGTATTGAAGTCTCTAAAAATGGGAAAAAAGAAGCGGTGGACTTGACGATTAAGGGACGGTAGTTTTTGAAATTTTTACTTAAATCGGGCTTTGCCTAGACCTAAAGAACCAAATAAATCATGCTAAGAACTTTCCTTTTACGGTCCTCCTTACTAATTTTTCTCTGTTGCTTTTCTTGTGGTACCGATAGCACCACCAATAAACCGGAGGAAAGTAAGTCAACGGCTCTCGCTCCAGCAATCAAAGATTTTGCAGGAGGAGAAAAAGCGATGAGTCCACAAGATCCTTTCGTCAAAAGGTACAAAGGAATACTGGGAAAGGAGGTCGCACTGGAAATGCAATTGACCAATTGGGGGGATGGATTTTTGGCAGGTTATTATTGGTTGGATAAGGAAGCGCTGCCAATGGATATTCATGGCGAAATGCAGCTCAATGAAACCGTAACATTGGAAACGTCCAGTAAGGGCGAAAAAATGGATGGAAAATTTGTTTTTTCTTTTACAGATTTGAAAGAGATCTCAGGACTTTGGTCGGACCAAGCGAATCCACAGGGACTGGCTTTTCAACTAAAAGAAGTCCCCCTCAAAGCCAATGATAAATGGTCTGGCCAATGGCACCTCAATGGAATTTGGGAAGGAGGAACTTTACTGATTGGCGACCTCCGAGATACTGCTTTTCATTTTGCTTTGAGTTTTGTGAGAAATGGGCATGTTGGAGAAATTGATGGAGAGGCGCTTTTGGTGACCGATACGACCGCTATTTTTAATCAAGTGCTTGATTATTTTGAAGGAGATGAAGAAGTTTGTTTGATGAATTTCACCTTACGGAAAAACCAAATAGAAATCTTTCAGAAAAGTGACAATTTTGCCTGTGGTTTTGGGATGCGCGCCTATGCTTCTGGATATTATGACAACCAATTAATCAAGGAAGATCCCACGCTTTCTTTTGGCGATCAAGGCATTTTTGTAGATGCTGCTCAACACGATGAATTTAAATCTTGGATCGGCGAAAAAATGTACCATGAAATTGCTTTTAATATGCATGCTGTCGAACAACTAGACCTTCATAGTGAAGAAGAAAAACTAAAAGGAAAATTGAGCAAAGGTTTGGTGATGGGAATGCTTACGTCCTATGAAGCCATTATTCTTCATGATGGAAAATCTGCTTTTTGGACTGCTACTATTGCGTTTTTAGATGGTGAAAATAATACACCAGTGATTCGTTATTTTACCAATCAAGCCGATTGGAAGAAAAAACTCCCTAAAGCTTTTGACGAATGGCGAGCCGCTTTCTCGGAGTATAAAGTTATTTTTGAAAAATAAGTATTGCTAGCTAAATTTTGTTGTGTGCTGCCCTTTTTTAAGCTCTATATGCTACTTTAATCACCTTTTTTCTTTCCAGTTCTCGCTCTTTTTTTTCAGTTATTATTTCTTGTTCAATTTCTTTTTGTATTAATTTCCACCAAAATAAAGCAGGAATAATTTCTCCTGAATGATTTTCTAAACGATAAGCAATTGATTTTCCAATTTTTTCTTTTCCTTTTATAATTCTATTCATACGAGATGGATGTAGACCAATTTCTTCAGCCAATTTCTTTTGTGATCTACTAACAACTTTAAGGTAAGCTTTAAGGTAATTACCAAAGCTATTTTCTTCTATAAATTCACTAGAATTCAAATAAGATTTGATACTGTATTTTAAGGTCAATAGATTGGAAAGAAGTGTTTCTTTATCAGATCTATTTTTTCTTTTATCCATTCGAAGTTTTACAAATTCTTCCCTCGCAATCTTTTCTTCGTCTTTACTTAATTCTTGAGGAACCATTACTGATTCAGCAAGTTCTTTCTTTGTATATTTTTTCTTTAACTTCTTAAATACCTTTTCGTTATTTTTCATTTTATAGATATTTTTCAATTAATAGTTCTGAATTATTCAGTTCAGTAAACAAATAATGTCCCATCGTCTTGAATCCATATTTATTAATATATAGTCCAACTATTTCAGATTTAGGTTTTAAAGAGACAAAGCCATCATAATTTTTTTCAAAAGCAATTTCACAGATATGAGCGATAAGACACCCCGCAATATTGTCATACTCTTTTCTTTTTCCTTTATTTGAATTACTGTTCTCAATTAGCCGAATATGAATTCTATATTCTTTTGGAACATCTTCAATTGCCACCAAACCAAGAATAACATTCTCTATTTGAAGTCTAATCTTGAAGATTAAATACTTTTTCTCATTCTTCCAATTGAATTCAAATTCACCTGAATCTTGAATAATTTTCCAGTCTTTAGTTTGAATTAATTCAATTATCGCTTCATGAAACTTATTGGTTGATTTGTGGAAGACTCTCATCTTCAAATATAAGCATAAAAATTGACAAAATCCATCAATTTTATTTTTTTTGATTGGTTGCACACAACAAGGATATACCCACAAGGCTATCACAAATA
>CAYQRA010000162.1:0-10833 GCA_964419315.1 uncultured Saprospiraceae bacterium
TATTCTGGAATCAAAGGCATCAACATTTCTTTCCTTTTCAGATCAAAACAATATACATAACCCGCACCTTGCGCGCACATCATTTGATTGACCGGTTCATAAGTATTGGGATAAAGATAGTAGGGATAATCTGGTTCTCTATTGACTGGCATGACATGATTACCAATCAAATCACAGATTTTGGTATTATAAATCTGAAAACTTCGATGGCTTTCTGGATAATCCTTATCGTATCGTTGGGCAGTATCTGCGACCACTGCGAGCAAGAGCTCTTGCTCCTGCATCCAAACCTGATTGTCTTCTAAAACCTTTCCAACGAGTACACAGTCATGACTTCCTTTCTTTTGTTGCGCAGCAGGGGCAGCTCCTTGCAGATTTTGATCTGCTGAAGTGGAGACATCAGGCTTTGTTTTCTTTTCTTTTTGGGTCTTAACTGGGCTATCATTTCCACCAATACTTGCAGAAGAGGAATCACCACAAGCTCCCAATGCAAGAAACAGAATAAGGCAGGGTAAGAAAAATTTAAATCTCATCGAAATAGATTGATAGCACAGAAGTAGGCGCTTTGTCACTTCGGTTCTAATCTAGGGGATGGCTTTTAATTGCGCGCCAGTCCTAGCTAAATAGACAAAGTAAACGCTATGCTTCCAAGCGGATTAAAGAATACCTGCAATTTGCAATACTTTCTCGTAAATGTAAAATTTTGCGGTCATCGAATGAAGTGGACTAATAATTATCAGGCATCCTTTCGGTAAATTTCAACTAAACCATACTCAGAAATGTTAAAATACGAAATTAGTCGTAGTTTAAACTTGCATTTACGAAATTATTCGTATATCATTGCAGTACGAAATTATTCGTAGTACTTTTAAAGTTCTTAAAAAATACAATTTTGCCATTATGACCGCTGAAAAATATCAAAAACCTACTGATGCAGAATTAGAGATTCTCCAAATCTTGTGGGCCAATGGCCCCTCCTCTGTCCGGTTTGTAAATGACCAACTAAATCTACACCGCGAAGTTGGTTATACGACTAGCCTAAAGTTGATGCAGATTATGGTAGAAAAAGAATTAGCGACTCGCAATACGGATTCCCGTACTCATATATACGACGCCAATGTCAGCGAATCTGATACCCAAGGAAAATTATTAGAAAAATTTCTAGACCGTACCTTCCGTGGCTCCGCCACCCAACTCGTATTACAGGCTTTGGGTAATCACAAAACTTCTCCCAAAGAATTGGCTGCCATCAAAGCCTTGATTGAAAAAATGGAAACGGACAAAAGTAATTAAGTATTATTAGAACCAAGTCATCTCTGTTTCTTCTAATTTCCTATTTGAAAAAATATTTGCAATGAATCTTATAAAAAACTTTATTTCCGAAGACCTTATTTACGCGTTGGGATGGACGATGATCCATTCTCTATGGCAAGGTTTGCTTATCGCTTTTTTCCTATTGATAGCGCTATATCTTTTGCAAGATAAATCGGCTAAGCTGCGCTATGAAATCGCAGGGCTTTCGTTGTTCTCTTTATTCATTTCCTCCATTTGCACTTTTATCTTTTTCTACGAAAATATCAGTCATGGTCCCGTTGAGTTGACCATGCTCCAAGATGTTGGAAAACATATAAACAACCCTGGTATTCCGCTTGAATATTATTCTCAAAGTGCCGCTCATTATTTCAATCAACACCTACCACTTATTGTCACCATTTGGTTATTGGGCGTTGCCTTCTTTTTGCTTCGACTATTGGGAGGATTGGTTTTTATTCAAAAGCTAAAACACCAAAAGAATAGTCCGCTAGCTCCTTTTTGGCAAGCAAAAATGAAAAATTTATTATCTAAAATCCCTGTAAAAAGAAAGGTAAAATTATTGGAATCTTCTCTAGTCAATGTTCCCATGGTCATTGGATATCTCAAGCCCGTTTTATTGATGCCGGTAGGAGCGATCAACAATCTCAGTACGGCGGAAGTAGAGGCGATACTTGCACACGAATTGGCGCATGTAGTTCGCAATGATTACCTCATCAATATCTTTTTTTCCTTCATCGAAGTCTTGTTTTATTACCATCCAGCAGTATGGATTATCTCTGCACATATTCGCAGCGAACGAGAAAATTGTGCCGATGATATTGCCATTAAGCTTTGCGGAAATTCTCTCACTTACGCTCGTGCCTTGGTGAGTCTTGAAGAAATGAATCCCAATATTCCCATTTTTGCCATGCCTTTTTCTGGCCCTAAAAACCAGTTGCTGCAACGCATTCAACGCATCCTTAATCAACCTCAAAATCGAACTAATATTTTGGAAAAACTAACTGCTACTTCCCTCCTCCTCCTCGCCGTTCTCTTGCTATCTTTTAGCTCTGGAAAATCCACGCAGGAAAGCACGATCGACAAAACTATTATCGAAGAAACCATCAAGACTACTTTATCAGACTTAGATACTAAGGTTGAAACCATAGTATCTGGAGAGTTAGAAAAAATATTGCCTGCCACTATTAAAATTCGAAAAGATACCGTACCTGACCCGATCAAAAAAAATAAGAAACAAAGAATTTTTCGCAAAGATGACAATGGTGAAATTGAAGTAGAATTACTAGAAAATAAAATTACAGAACTAAAAATAGATGGGAAATTGATTCCGGAAGAAGATTACCCTTCTTACGAAAATCAGGTTGCAGATTTACTTGAAAATCTCCCCCCTCCGCCTCCTGCTCCACCAATTCCCCCTAGCCCGACGGCTATGCCAAATCTTCCCGCGCCGCCAGCTCCACCAACAGGAATTGACGCTGGAGCAATTCCTGCGCCGCCAGCACCACCGGCTCCGCCAGCCGCTCCGCGTATGAACAAGAATATAAAAGTCATCACTTCCGCAAAAGATGATAATGGCCATACCGTAATTATGATTGATGGAGATGCACAACCGATGGAAATTTCAATCAATGGAGAGGAAACTATTTTTATCGATGGTCAAGCTTTGAAAACTGGAGACAGTATCATCATTATAGAACACGGAGAAGATGCTTACGTGCAAAGTTATGACATTAGAGGTTCTTGGACCAATGAATTAGAGGAAGAGATCGAAGCCTTACAAAAAAGTATGCAAGATCTAGATGAGGTGCAAAGGGAAGAATTACAAAGTCGCATTGAAGAAATGCGCGTATTGCAAGAAGAACAAAGACAGTTAGCTATTGAACACCGAGAAGCAGCAAAAGAAAGATACGGGGAAGCAGCAGATCTTCGAAGAGAAGCAGCAGACCGTTATAGAGAAATGGCGGATCTTCAACGAGCGGAAGCAGATATTCAACGAGCAGAAGCAGACCTCCAGCGAGAAGAAGCTTTGGCTCATATGGAAGAAGCTCGCGAAGAAGCTTTGGCTCACATCGAAGAAGCCAAGGCTCATGCAGAAGAAGCTCGAGAGGCTGCAAGAGAAGGAGCTATTCACCATAAAAAACACGATCCACTTATTGAGCAATTGGATCGAGATGGATTCATCAATAAAAACGAGCATTATTCCATCCAATTCAATGGAAAGCGACTTAAAGTCAATGGAGAAAGAATGTCTGACGCCATGCACCAGGAATATGTAGAATTACTCGGTAAAGAGATCGGAGCAAAATTTAACATCTCAATCATTAAGTATTGAAGCAATTCAATGATTCAAAATCTAGTCGAAACTCAGGATTTTCAAGCCAATCGATAAAAATTAACAACTAGAATACAACTTCTTATTCAAAAAAATTGCAATTTGAGAAAAATCATTAAACCTTAATAGATATGAAAATATTTCACAAAACCCTCCTACTCTTTTTTGCATTATTACTCTCGGCTACAGGAACCATTGATGCACAAAAAAAGCAAAGTGATTCCGAAGCAACGAAAGTCATCATCATTACCAAACAAATGGACGACGATGGTAACGAAGTAGTTAAGAAAGAAATTAAAGAAGGAGAAGAAGCAGAAGAATACCTAAGCGGCAATGGATTGCATCTGGAAGGCGCTGGTGGTAAAAACCTAGACATTGACATTCAAGTATTTAGAAGTGCCAATAATAATTCGCCCATTGGCTCCGAAGGAGATGGAGAAAGCATGATCATTGATCTTGGAGGAGACAATGCTAATAACCAAATTGACATAGTGGTTGACCAAGCACAAGGACAAAAAAGAATCCGTATTAAAAGTATAGATGAAGATGGAGAGTCATTCGATATAGATTGGAATGGAGAAGGAGAAATTCCTGCGGAGATTCAAGAAAAGATCAACAAGATAGGTTGTCAGGAAAGCCCCCCCCAACGAACTAGGAGAATGATGGGTGGCCATCACGGATGTGACAAAGGTTTTCTTGGGGTAATCTTAAAAGAAAAAAGTGTCATCCTTAATGGAGTCAGACAAAATCCTGAAGATGAGGAATTGGGAGTACACTTAAGCGATATTGTAGCCGGTAGTGCTGCGGAAGCAGCAGGAATACAATCCAGTGATATCATTACTTCCATCAATGGACAAACGGTAAATACCGCTGATGAACTTACCCGCGAAATTCAGAATAATAAAGTCGGAGAACAAATCAAAATTGGTTTATTGCGTAATGGAACTGCACTTGAAGTAGCAGCGACTTTAAAAGCTCGGGAACATCGATCAAAAGGAGCTCGTTCTTTTCATTGGGATAGTGATCCTGAAGGACCTCACTCCTTTGGAGATCGATCCGATTTCAAAGTCAAATCCTGCAAACCTTTTATTGGGGTATACCTCAACCTAGGGGACTCCGAAGAAACGGAGCTCAGTGTTAGAAGAATTATTCCAAACACTCCTGCGGACGAAGTAAATTTACAAATTGGTGATGTAATCACCGCCATTGACCAAATAGAAGTTAAAAGTCATGATGCCCTAATCGTGGAAAGAGACAAACATCAAGCAGGGGACCAATTTACCCTAAGCTACCTCCGCGATGGAGTCAGCCAAACCGTCAACGCAACCTTTCCTGCTTGCGCTGAAAAAACCATCCTCTCTGACTCAGAAGTGATCATCATCGAAGAAGAGGAAAAAGAAATCAGTGCAGAAGAAGTATTGCCCAATGATCCATTCCTAGTACCAGAATCTAGTTTGAGCTTAACTAATTTCAGTTCTTTTCCCAACCCAACGGAAGGTTTAGTAAACTTGCGTTTTGCTGCGGAATCAAAGCCAACAATAATCACCGTTACAGATATTTCAGGTCGAGAAGTTTTTAGAGAAACCCTAAATACTTTCGATGGAATTTACAACCAACAGATTGATTTATCCAATGTTTCTGACGGAACTTTACTTTTAAAGATCCAGCAGGAAGATCAAATCTTTAGCGACAAAATTATTTTGAAGAAAAACGATTAATTGAAAGTAACAAGCGCTAGAACAAAATAAATAACAGTGCATAAACCATACGTAAAAAATGGGCCGTTTAGAAATTCTAAACGGCCTATTCTTTTATCGAAGTTGTTTTTCGTTTACGCCCTACTCTGATATTCTTGGAATCAATCGACTGACTACCCCATCTCTACTATGCAAGCGAAAGATGAGTAATTGTTGGTCAAATTCTGGAAAGGTCAATTCCCAGTTGTAGACTCCTTCTTCCAACTCTTTTCTTTCTTCCCATATTTTTCGACCACTAATATCCGATACACTCAAAATAACAGACTCTTCCGTAAACGCTTCATAATTGACGTGGAGGGCTTCTTTACCGTTTAAGGGAATTGGCGCTAAGGTCAAAGAAGCTCGCTCACTTCGATCCCCACGTTCTACAGCGATCCATTGAGAAACCATTTCTGAACCATCAAAATCAACGGCTCGTACTCGATAGTAAGTCAAAGGTTGTGGATTTCGATCTTCCATCTGATAAGATTCTATGCTGCTAGAAAATCCTTGGGCATCCATTGTTCCTACTATTTCTAAATCGCGACTGATGCCCGTTTTTTTCTCTACTACAAAGACTGCAGTATTCTCTTCGCTGGCTGTTGCCCATTCCAATTTATTGCTCTGCGTTTGGCTGACTCCACGAAAATAAGCAAACTCTACTGGTGCGGCTACCAATGAATTGACCAGCACGCAATTGAAATCACTTGCTCCAACTTGCACTCCTTCTACCGTAATAAAACGTTCTCCTCCGGCCAAACAAAAATCGACTTCTGAGAGAAAAGAAATTTGTGTGTTGGCTTCGCCACCGTAGCGGAGCATATTGGTATTATTGAGACATTCGGGTCTGTTGAAAAGGACATGATCTGTCCCATTGATGGTGACCTGAAGAAAATCAATTCTACGTCCTGCAGGGATATTTGATCCAGGAGCAGGAGTACCAGGATTCCCACAGATTAATTCAGGCATTGCGTTTCCCCAATTGATTTGCAAAAAGCATTGAGAAGAGTTGGCTGGATTACTGATAACCGTGTAGGAAATGGGAGCGTCTCCACTACAAGCTTGTGCATGTAGCGGGGGGGAATGCATTAGCAAAAATGCAAAGACGAAGAGGGAAATCTTTTGTAAAAGTTTTTTGTTCATGGTTCTATAATTTATAAAAAAAGGGGCTCAGAACTCTAATCTTAGAGTCACAAAGCTAGTGTTGTGATATGCTAGAATAGGCCTTTGTAAACACCGAAAGTGTTTTCAAAAGGTACTTTTGATCAATTTTATTAGGAAAAGTGTGTGAGAAATAAGTCTTAAACAGACCTATTTACAAGTAAATTTGGTTAATTCTTGAAGTTTAAAGGGGGGAGAGAAGGTTAGAGTAGATTCGTTTTGTGTTTTCTTATAGACTGCAATTTACAATAAAATTTCCGTTAAATCAATAAGACCAATTAGAAGGAGCAGACTTTGCTATCTAATGACAATTCATCTCTACAGTTAATATAGTCCCTCAATTTTCTTTTAGGTCAAAATAAATAATATCACATTTCGATAAATCTGCATTTAAGATAACCTTCTGCGTATCCGTTCCATCTGAGATAACTATCGCTGCGGTATTAGGGGGTTCCTTCCCGAGGTTCTTTGCATAGAAAAGCAGATAATTATCACTTACATTCGGATCAAAAACGATCGGAATCTCGTGAGCTTCGGCAGACAATTCAAACTTTTTTAGAATCCATTCGCCATTATAATTAAGAGAAATAATATCGCCATCTATTCGCTTGTGGTCATACACTTTGATCACAAAATTAGGCTTTGCCACAGTGATTCGCCGCCCTTCTCCAATCGCTCTTCTCGTAACCTGTTCGGGAGCTGCCTGTGGTCGATCCAAAGTCAATTCTTTTTCCAGTGGAGCAACATAGCGGATAAAGCCTTTCTTCGTCCCTACCCTCGCATAGGCCAATTCGCATTGAAAGTCTCGAGCTTCATCAAAATACGGCGGAATAGCCTCACTCCCATCCGTCCAAACATAGCCCCATTTATCCCCTTTCTTTACACAAGCCAACTCCTCCGAAAAACTATGGGCGGCTTGGTATTGGGGCGAAATCACAAAGTTACCTTGTTGATCAATAAATCCCCATAAGCCATTTTGGCTAACGGCGGCTAAGCCATCATTAAAACTAAAACCCAAATCAAACTGAGGAGGAATCACTAAATCCCCTTGTGGATTGATAAAGCCCAATCGGCCATTGATTTCCACTTTGGCCAAACCTTCTTTAAAACTATAAGCGGCAGTAAAACTTGGAGGAATTACAAAACGCCCTTCTCGGTTGATATAAGCATACTTTTTCCCCACTTTCACACAAGCCAATCCTTCCGAAAAACTACTTGCTCCATCATATGCTGCAGGGATCAAAAATCGCCCCTCTGGATTGATATAGCCATATTTTCCATTTACCTTTACCAAAGCCAGACCTTGCACAAACATCTCTGCATATTCGTATTGAAAAGGCAAGATCAATCGTCCACCATAATTGAGAAATCCCCACAAACCTCCAGATTTTACATTCACCAATCCTTCCTGAAAAAAACCAGTATTCTCAAATTGTGCAGCAACCACAAACTGTCCAGAGCGATTAATAAAACCAACCTTCGAACTGCGATTATCCGCTTCAAGATATCCCGCCGCCGCTCGATCTTCCGAAAAACCGTCGATCACATTAAACTTGGGAGAGATGTGTATCTTACCGGTGGTATCGATATAACCTTTTAGGCGGCCCTGAGCGGCAATGGCTAGGTTGCTGGTAAAATCACTAACCCGTGAATAAGCAGTCGTTTCGAATGCCCAGGCGAAATTTTTTTGGGCAAAGGTGGGGGTACAAAGGAGTAAGAAGACTCCAAGGAGCAGAATCGGTTTCATATTATGTTCATGGTTTGTAGCCGCAAAGATAAGGGTTTTTATAATCTCAAACTTGCTTGCTTTGGTAAAACCTATATTTCACAGTAAACCTTAGTTTCCTTTTATCTAAAAAATCATTTTATACATCTCCGTTTTTAGGGGATTGAGGTAGAAAAAACGGTTGTCTAATCTGGATTTATCGCAATTAGAAGATAAAAAGTTCTTATTCTCTTATTTTTTAAGAAATTAGAGTGGAGGTGGAATTTAGATTTTTCCATAAAACTTAAGTTCCTCGAAGATCATCTATGATTTACGATAGGAACCTCCCTTTCCGTCAAACGACTTAGATTGCGCTCAAATGAAGAAACGATATTTATGGCATATTGGATTTTGGATAGTTTACACCATGGCTTATGCCATTTTGAATATGAGCTTTTCCAAAAATCTACCCGCAACAGAATATCCAATTAGTGTGCGGTTCTTTTATTTCTGGGCAGCAGAGCTTTGGATGTTGCCAGTGAAACTGGTGGCCGCCTATGGTTTTTTGTATCTGTTAATTCCAAGATACCTTAAGTCGGGAAGCTACCTGAGTTTTATCTTACGGTGCATTATTTTTTTACTTCCCTTATTAATTGTCAATCGACTCGTTGTTTACTACCAAGTCTACCCTTTGCTTTTTGAAGAATTTCCAAACCTTGAACTTTATAGTCCTCGGCGTTTATTTTTCTCTTTCCTTGATATTGGTTCTGCGGTGGCCGTTGCTTCGACGGTCAAATTATTGGGAGACCAAATCCGGAGTCAGCGTAGAGAAGAAATGCTAGTGCGCGAAAAGCTACAATCAGAACTTAGTTTCCTTCGCTCACAAACCAATCCTCATTTCTTGTTCAACACGCTCAATAACATTTATGCGCTAGCGCGCAAGCAAGATACCAATACCGCTCCCGTAGTCATGAAGCTTTCGCAAATCATGCGCTTTATGCTTTATGAATGCAATAGTCCGCGCATTGCGCTCGATGAAGAAATCAAAGTTATCCGCGATTATATTGGTCTCGAAAACCTGCGCTATAATGATCGTCTTTCGGTAGTTTTCACCAAAAACATGGATCGCCCCGGACAGCCAATCGCTCCACTCCTATTATTGCCTTTTATCGAAAATGCTTTTAAACATGGCGCCAGCGAATCTCGTTTTCAATCTTTTATCAAAATTGATATTCAACTCGAAAATGGCATTCTAAATGCGCGTATCGAAAATAGTAAAGATGAAGACCAAGAAGAAAAAGAAGGAGGAATTGGACTAAGAAATGTAAGACGACAATTGGAATTAATTTACCCCAATAATCATCAATTGGATATCAAAAATGAAGATCGCTTGTATACCGTATTACTCCATATAGATTTGAACGAAGACTTATGAAACGTCTATGATTAAATCAGAATGAAAGAGCGATCCCAACGGGTCGAGTAAGACAGTACTCGAAGCGATAGAACCGCAAAAGCGGATGGGCTAGCAAACAAGTAAATGACTATTTAATCATGGTAAGTTCCATGTGACCTTAATTTAAAATAAAAATAGACACATGAATAAATTGCGTTGCCTTATTGTCGAAGACGAACCCTTAGCCGCTGAAGTGCTACAGGATTACATCAGTCAGATGCGCCAACTGGAACTGGTTGGTATCTCCGAAGATGCGATCTATGCTTTAGAAGTATTGCGAAAAGAAAATATTGATGTCATTTTTCTCGACATTCATTTACCCAAATTGAAAGGATTAGATTTTCTCAAAGCTCTGACCAATCCTCCTCAAATCATCGTCACTACCGCCTATCACCAATATGCTTTAGAAGGCTTTGAATTATCCGTCATTGATTACCTGCTAAAACCCATTGAGTTTTCTAGGTTTTTACAAGCGGTCAATAAACTAAAATCTCCCAAGATTCTAGCAGCCAAAAAATCAATCAGCATTCGAAAAGAAAGAGCTTATCGTTTTTTTAATGTCAAAAAGAAAAAAATAAAAGTATACCTCGATCAGATTCAATACATCGAGAGCCGGAAAGATTATGTAAAAATACATACCGCAGAACAATCGCTCACCACTAAATTTCAACTCGGAGAATTGGAAGGCATTTTAGAGGAAGCTAAACTGCTTCGCATCCATCGGTCTTTCTTGGTATCCAAAGCGCATATTCGTGCTTTTTCCGCAACGGAGATTGAAGTAGCGGAACAAAAATTACCGATTGGAAGATCTTATAAAGAACAGGTGTTTAAAGTATTGGGAGAGGAATAGGTTTAGGAGGTATTTCCTCCCAATGGATATTCCTTAATGAAAATTGGCTATTGAATATTTCCTGAAATCGTGGAAAATATCCAATACTCAATACCCAGTAAGCAATTTTGATTGGGTCTCTTGGGTATAAAAAAGGAAAGCCTTATTGGTAGTATAATTGATACCTACTACATCCTCAATAGTTCGGCTCAATGGATATTCCTTAATGAAAATTGGCTATTGAGTATTTCCTGAAATCGTGGAAGAATATCCAATACTCAATACCCAGTAAGCAATTTT
>CAYQRA010000163.1:0-10828 GCA_964419315.1 uncultured Saprospiraceae bacterium
AATGAGTACGGTTTTGATGATTGATATTTCGCATTCAATGATTCTCTACGGAGAAGATCGAATCACGCCTGCCAAAAAAGTGGCGATGGCTTTGGCCGAACTAATTACGACCCGCTATCCCAAAGACACCCTCGACATCATCGTCTTTGGCAATGATGCTTGGCAAATAGAAATCAAAGATCTCCCCTATTTACAAGTTGGCCCATTCCATACCAATACCGTAGCTGGACTCGAATTGGCGATGGATTTATTGCGCCGCCGCCGGAATCCCAATAAGCAAATCTTTATGATTACCGATGGCAAACCCACTTGTATCAAAAAAGGAAAAAAATACATCAAAAATAGTTTTGGACTAGACCGAAATATCGTTAACCGAACGCTCAACTTGGCTACTCGATGTCGAAAGTTAGATATTCCCATCACTACTTTTATGATCGCTCAAGATCCTTACTTGGTTCGTTTTGTCGATCAATTTACCGCCGCCAATAATGGCAAGGCTTTTTACAGTAGCCTGCAAGGACTTGGGGAATTTATTTTTATGGATTATAAAAATAATAAACGCAAACGTAGGTAAAAGCCTCTTATTTTATCCTTTTCCTTTCATTCCTTCCAATTCTAATCTTGAAGTTGTTTGGAGATAAATCCAAAATTTAGCAAAGAAGCTTTATTTTAGGGCATGAAAAATGATCGCAAGCGCGTGTACCTCTACGGATATATGGGTATCCTAGGTGCTTTTATGGTAGGACTTGGACAATTCCTTGTTCAATATTCTCCAGACTATGATCCCACTATTCCCTACAGTTGTTTTTATGGTATATCCACGCTCCGTTTTACCATCGGTCATTTTCTGATGATTCTCTTTGTTCCATTGTATATCTATGGTTATTGGCATTTATTTCTCGCACTAAAAGGTCGAGAAAAAATCATGGGAAAGGCGGTCTTATCGCTGGGAATTATTGCTTTTATTATTGCAGGAATTTGGATGGGATCGCGGGCGCAATTGGGATTATTGATTCAGGCCAAAATGGCGGCTGGAAATATGGAAAGTTTATTCGATCCAATGTTGGTTTTTTATGAAGAACATACCGGTATCTTGGAACAAGTGGTTCAAGGCCTATTGGTGATTATTTCGCTACTCTATATATGGGCGATTTGGGACGGAGTATCTTGGTATCCTAGGTGGATGGTACTTTTCAATCCATTGTTATTACTGGGGATTCTTCACCTCTTATCCATTGGTATTCCGGCCTTGGGAAAAATACTAGTGCCTTCGGCCATGAATATCGCACACCTTATCTTATTCATCGCCTCCATGATCGCTTTAAAGCAAATGGAAGGCCGACCTACTTAGTTTATTATAGAAGTAGTCCGAGGATTTTCCTACTTACTTATTCGAAACACTGATGACTCCGGTTTCATGGATAGAACCAAAGAATTCAAGGGTTTGACAGGCTTGATCTTTTCCTGCTTCATTTTTTACTTCTAGGCAAACTTGGAAAATACCTGCTTCGGCAAATAACTTTTCGGGTTCCTCCTCAATAGAAATGGCTTCGCCATTGACCGACCAACTATAATCTAGATTCTCTCCAAGTGCCACGTTTACAAAATTCACTTGTACTGGAGCGACCAATTTATCAGGAGTATCGGGTAATTCAAAGAAAAAATCAGCTTCTGGTTGAGCAGAAAGGCCAATACTAAAAACGAAAGAGAGGATAAATAAAGAAAAGAATCGTAATTTTTTTTGCATGGTTATATTGATTTTCCGGGAGGAAATCTTAAATAGGACGGAGGAACTTGGGGAAATGTGAATTATTTCTTAACTATTTGGGGACGGATGCCCAGAGGGAAAGGATTCTGTAAGAACTACTTTAATTACCCACAATTTCGTGCCACAAATGCCCGTTTATTCTTTAGCTCCTGCTAAAACTCATAAAATTTGATAATGAAGAACTTTTTTCTACTGACTTTTGCCTTATTTACTAGTCTATTCGCCTCTGCTCAAGTAGTCGAATCATCCGAAAATAAAGCGACCCCTAGCCCGATGAGCAGCTTAGAGGATTCTTTACAAGCATTATCCGAAATTTTTATGACCGATGCGCTTCTCGAAAATAGAACAGCAGCCTGCGAAACCTTTATCCCTACGCTAGTCAAAGCTTTAGAAGAAAAAAATTCCTTTACCATCCCTTTTGATTCCCTAACACGAATTTCTATCCAATATCCCCCAGATAGTAGTTTTCGAATTTTTACTTGGCAACTCTATGTTGATACCGATGACTACCGCTATTTTGGAGCTATTCAAATGAATACCGAAGACCTCCAATTGATTCCTCTTAAAGATCAATCCGCCAATGTAGAAGATCCTGAATTTGAAATTCTCGATCCAGACAATTGGTATGGCGCAGTGTACTATAATCTCAAAGCCTTTGATACGCCAGATGGCACCCAATACCTCCTTTTTGGTTTTGACGGCTATCAGTTTTTTGATAAGCGAAAAATCGTGGATGTGCTTAGATTTAGAGATGGAAGTCCAGTATTTGGTGCTCCGGTATTTGCCACCTTGGAAGAAGGTCGAGGCCCAATCACCCAAAATCGTCTCGTGCGGGAATACTCTTCTACTTCTACGATTCGCTGTAATTTTGATACGGAGCACAATGTCATTTTACTAGATCACATGGCTACCGTACAAAGAGTAGATGGCAATGGTTTGAGTTTGATCCCTGATGGCACCTATGAAGGCTATCGCTATAAAGATGGTTTGTGGGTTTATGAGGAAAAACTATTTCACGTCATCCTAGAAGAAGCACCGCGACCGAAGCCTATTTTGAATCAAAATAAAAAGGATTTGTTTGGCAATTAATGTTGCTCGGTTTGTCCAAGAAAAAACTTAATTTTGGATATGCAAGAACATCATATCCAAATCTCCAAAACGGCTCATTATTATACTCTAGGAAAACCAGGCCCTCACATCAAAAAATGCTGGATCATCACACATGGCTACGGCCAATTGGCCAGCGAATTTCTCAAAGATTTTAAGCTTTTAGAAGCAGACGATACTTTAGTTATTGCGCCAGAAGGTTTGTCGCGATTTTACTGGGGAGGATTTGTAGGCCCAGTCGTTTCTTCGTGGATGACGAGTAAAAATCGCTTGGATGAGATTGAGGATTATTGCAATTTTATTCAGGGACTTTACGATACTTATATTCCTCAATTATCGCCAGATGTTCACATCACTTTATTAGGCTTCTCTCAAGGCACAGCTACTCAATGTCGATGGATTCATCGCAATCAGCCTTTCTATCATCGACTGATTTTATGGGCAGGAATGCTTCCGGATGATTTAGATTTTCGACCGCTCAAGGATCACTTTTCTACCAAGGCTTTGTACTTCGTCTATGGTACCTTAGATCGTTTTCTCACTGCGGAGCGTTTGGATTGGCAAAGGAATTTTGCGGAGCAAAATGGATTGGATGTTAGAGAAGTTCCCTTTGAGGGAAAACATAAAATTGTAGCAGCTACTTTAGAGCAGTTTTTAGGATAGCAATGGAATAGCTTAGTGCATTGTAAATTAAGTTTCGTCTGAATTGTGGGGAATGATTTTTTAGTCTAATCAAGGACTCCCGCAGCCTGATAGTCTTATCTATCAAGGCGAGGACAGGACGAAGAGTAGAGAAAAAAGGCATCCTCAGAAACGGACAGAATTTATTTCACGATGTACTTAGTGCATTCGATCTCCGCGATACTCCATTTCATTCATCAATTCCGCTTCAAAATCTAAGTATTCTTGCCAACGGATTTTTACTTGCTCCGGATCGCCATAGGTTTTGGCCAAGTCAATAAACAAGCGGTAATGCCCCGCTTCAGAAATCATAAATTTATGATAAAATTCGCGGAGTTCTTCTTCCGCAATATGTAGAGAAAGTAAGCGAAATCGCTCGCAACTGCGCGCTTCGATTAGGGCACAAACCAATAATTTTTCTACCAAACGGGTATCTCGGCTTCCATCTTTCTTTTGAAACTTCAATAAAGCATTGACATATTGATCTTTGCGCTGAGCACCTAGTTTCAATCCTCTTTTTTCTAACTCTTGCAAGACCAACCTAAAATGTCCCCACTCTTCCGTGACGATAGGTGCCAAGGCTTTGACCATCTCCACCCGCTCCGGATATTGTTGAATCAAAGAGATGCAAGAAGTCGTTGCTTTTTGCTCACAGTAAGCATGATCGGTAAGTATTTCCGCAAGATCTTTTTCGGCAATCTTCACCCATCTCGGGTCTGTTGGTAATTTTAATCCTAACATATTTTTATTTCTTCTTTCAAAGCATTGAATTCCAAAAACCTTATCCTTTATTTCTGTTCAAGACAAGACAACTGGTTGATAAAAAAGTCAAGCTCGTATACTTCGTAATCCTCATATCCAGTACTCCATATTACCCGTACGCGATCTACCTCTCCCTTCTTCAAATCTTTTATTTGACTTCCGGAGATCACATACTGTGGTTTATAAACGACTGATTTTTGCAAAGGGTTCAGCGTTCCCGTATCCGTTTTTCGATTGAGTAAACGGATGGTACTGCCATCGATCATTTTAATAATCAAAGCCGCTCCTTTCTCTAAAAAGCCGTATTCCTTTTGCGCTTTTTCAGAAGCGATTTCCAAATCCAATCTCAAAAAATAAAGCTCTGCTGAAAACGAAGTCAATCCAGCATTACAAGAAATATATTCTCGATTTTTAAAATAGGGTCGCATCCGTTCATTAGTATAAGTAAAGAACAATTCTTTTGCTACGTCTTTTCTCACTTTACCACTAAACTCATCCAATTCATTAAAAACCAAATTGCACGGCGGTTTGGGAGGGTTCAATATCACATTCATTTTATCCAGACGACTTTTGACCTCCTCTGTTTTCTTTTGCTCTGCTTTACTTACTCCCATATTTTCTCCTTCGTTACCCGTAGAGGTAGTACTAGTGCCGCCAGGCAATGCAGTCCCAGAAGCGGCCTCCATTTTAGCCAAAGCCTTTTCTCTTTTGTAGTAGGACATATCAATCATTTTCTCATAATCCTTAGCCAAGACTTCTGCTTCTTCATGATTTTTGGCAGCGATCACTTCTTTGGCTCTCACCAACTGTAAGCGGCTTTCGATTTCTGCAATATCCGTATCGGTCGTTTCTAAACTCGAATAAGCCTCTTGCAATTCTTTTTCCAAAAGAACCCGATCAAGTGTCGCATCTTCATAAACTCGTCGAGTCTTCGCAGCAGTCGATGCAGCGCGCTCCGCGCGACGAATGGCTAAAGCATTGGATTGGCGAATCATTTCTGGTGTGAGATCAGCCTTTACAATTTTTTTGCCTTTCGATTTCTTGGGTTTCTTCCCAGGCTTTTTTGTTTTTACTTTTTTATTCTTTTTGGCTTTTTTTACCTTTTTATTTTTCTTAGGTTTTTTATTTTTCTCTTTTTTCGCCTGCTTTCCTTTTTTCGCCTTCTTAGCCTTCTTCGGCTTTTTTACTTTTTGCTTTTTACTTTTCTTTACTTTAGCAACTTTAGTTTTTTTCTTCTTTGCCTTTTTTACCTTTTTCGATTTTTCGCTATTGACCATATCCGGTAAGCTCCCGGAGGTGTTTACGCTTTCCGGACTGGTCGGCTTTTCCAAAGCAGCATCTGTAGCTGGATTAAAATATCTCCAAGAACCATCATCAAAAATCACGATTTTTTCTCCATTGCTATTCGTAGTGACTTGCTGCGCCAAAGCGTTCATGGCAGGCACTAGCAAAGCAAAAAACAGAAGCAATTTCATGAAAATAGGGAGAACTTTATTTTGCATCTTAAATTTAGGTTGGTGTTTAAAAGCTATTTCTATTTGGTCTTCTTTGGGTTCTCAACTTTAAAGGCTCAAAATTACATAAATTTGTTCTATAAGTCCTTGGATGATCAAATACATTTAACAGCATATTTAAATTTTTCCGGCCTGACAACCAAGGTTTTACGAACTTGTCTTCAAATCAACTTAGTCATTGGTCAAGACAAATTCCTTCGTCGATTCTTCGTCAAAACCCTAAATCATTGATTATCAGTTTGTAAAATTTTTAAACAAGCTCTAATTCAAAGCAAGCCTCTTCTTTGAAAAACGCCTCTCCTATGCTTCTATTGTAGAACAATTCTTATAATTCCTTTCCTCACCATAGCAAATTGACTTATCATAAGAATTTGAGAAAAAATTGTAAAAAAACAAGTATTTCGAATCAATAACTTAGTAATTGATAGTAACTTACAGCCCAGTAAACCCATTTCCTTCTCCAGGAATCATCTTCAATCGAAGCGCAAATTAATGAATAAATACATTCTCTTAACCTTGACCCTTTTTCTTTGTTATTCTTGTGAGTTTGATCCGAATAGAAATCCCAAAGCCCTTAAAGAAACCAAAGACATTACCATACAACCTATTACCGTGAATTATCCGACTTCTTACAAAGACACGACCATTCAAGACAATTATCATGGAAAAGTAGTGGCCGATCCCTATCGTTGGTTAGAAGATGACCATTCTGAAGCAACCAAAAGTTGGGTCACAGAGCAAAATAAAGCAACAACAGATTATCTTTCCAAAATTCCTTATCGAACCCAGATCAAAACCCGACTGGAAGAAGTCTGGAATTATGAACGCTTCGGAGTTCCCATGCAGGAAGGAGGACGCTTTTTTTATTTTAAAAACGATGGACTACAAAATCAAAGTGTACTTTATGCTCAAAAAACATTAGAGGACACTCCAATGCTCATCTTGGACCCCAACAAACTTTCTGATGATGGTACTTCTTCTTTAGGAGGCATGGCCTTTTCTAAAAATGGCAAATACCTCGCTTATGAAGTATCCGAAGGAGGATCAGATTGGAGAACGATTTATATCAAGGACTTAGAAGCCAATCATACGCTTAGTGATAAACTCGAATGGGTGAAATTTTCTCCGATCTCCTGGAAAGGAGATGGTTTTTTCTATAGCCGTTATCCAGAACCAGAAGAGAATATGGAGCTATCTGGACGCAATGAATTTCACAGTGTTTATTTTCATAAATTGGGAACGCCTCAGTCAGAAGATCAGGTTATTTTTGCGGATCGTTCCAAGCCCAATTATGGTTTTTATGCACAGACTACCGAAGACGAAAAATTCCTAACGGTCAGTGCTTGGGAGTCGACTAGTGGTAATGCCTTTTATTTTCAAGACATCAGTTCTCCCGAAAACGACATCACTCCTATCGTAGAGACCCTCAATAATGATTTCTCCTTGATTGGTCATCATAACGAAAAACTTTTGGTTCGCACCAATTATAAAGCAGACAATTATCGACTGATAGCCATTGACACCAGAAACCCTGAGGAAACTTATTGGGAAGAAATTCTCCCTGAGAGTGAAGATCTTCTACAGAGTGTTAGAGTAATCGGTGGAAAAGTCGTTGCTTCTTATTTGCACAATGCTTACAGCCAAGTTAAGGTTTTTGATAAAAATGGAAAATTTATGGCCGATTTGGATTTGCCGGGAATTGGAACCGTCAATGGCATCAATGGAAAAGAAGATAGCAACCAAGCTTTTTATGGCTTCACTTCTTATACTAGTCCCAATACGATTTACAGTTTGGATATGACCACTTTGGAATCCAAAGTATTCAAAACGCCCAACACCAAATTTGATGGATCGGCATATACGACCGATCAGGTTTGGTTTGAAAGTGCGGATGGTAAAAAGATTCCTATGTTTTTGACTTATAAAAAAGGAACCAAAATGGATGGTTCTGCACCGACCCTACTTTATGGTTATGGAGGTTTTAATATTTCCTTGACCCCCAGTTTTTCTATCCAACGATCTGTTCTTTTAGAATACGGTGGTATTTATGCGGTGGCGAATATTAGAGGAGGCGGAGAGTTTGGAAAAAAATGGCACAAGTCGGGTACGCTCAGTCAAAAGCAAAATGTATTCAATGACTTTCAAGCGGCGGCAGAATACCTCATTGCACAAGGCTATACTTCCAAAGATAAATTGGCTATTGAAGGTCGCTCCAATGGAGGGCTTTTGGTCGGGGCTTGCATGACACAAAGGCCTGATTTATTCAAGGTGGCGCTTCCCGGTGTAGGCGTTTTGGATATGCTTCGATATGATAAATTTACGATTGGACGAGCTTGGGCGACCGATTATGGCCTAAGTGAAAATCCTAAAGATTTTGATTATCTGATGGCTTATTCTCCTTTGCATAATGTCGAACCAGCGGCCTACCCTGCCACGATGATTACCACTGCTGATCATGATGACCGAGTGGTACCAGCGCACTCTTTTAAGTTTGCGGCCACTTTACAGGAAAATCATAAAGGGGACAACCCCGTGTTGATTCGGGTAGAAACTAGTGCAGGACATGGAGCGGGAAAACCAACTTCCAAACAGATTGAAGAAGCTGCCGATATTTTGAGTTTCATGTTTTATAATCTAGATCATCAACTGACAGAGTAAAAGAGCCGCTAAAATAATTCGCCAGACAGCAAATAGAGTATTGTCAGCAAAATGATTAGATTGAAAATAAGGAAGCAACCGCCTTGGTTTTTCAGAGCTGAAGATTTGACTTTACGACCATAAGCAAAGACTTTGTAGGTCAAAATTGCAAACACTATTCGGAGGAAAACATAGCTAAAAATAGCTCCATCTCCTCCTCCCTTCAAATCTGCCGAAGCCAAGCAAATCAATAGACAAAAAACTTCCACCAGTAGATAGGGAATAAAGAAAAAACGGTGTTTATAATGCGCTGGATTAGCCCCTTTCTCTGGCTTAGGGTGGACTCCACATTGGGGGCATATTTGTCCTTTGTAAGCCAGTGATGTCCCGCAGTTTTCACAATATTCTCTTAAACTCATCTTGATTAATTGTATCCAATATCCACCAAGTATCTCAACATCAATCTAACCTCTACTTAGTAGCTGTTTAATTAAAGGTGATCAGAAAAAATAAGACCAATAAAAACAACAGGTTAAATATGCCCAAACAGCCCCCTTGCGTTCGCAAGGCAGAAGATTCCGCTTGCCGACCGTGATGATAGACAAAGAAGGTAATCATTAATAGTACAATTCGGAGGAAAATATAAGTCACGAAAGCATCCTCTCCCCCTCCCTTCGGATCCGCATTATCCAATGCAATAGGTAAATCCCCAAAATTCTAAAACTAGATAGGGAATAAAGAAAAAATAATGTAAAATTGGACTCTTTTTACTTTCTTTAAATGGACTAAGACCTCCTCCGCAGTTTGTACAAACCTGTCCCTTATACGCCAATTCTGCCCTACAATTTCCACAATATTCTCTAGCACTCATATTTAATAATTTTATCTTATATTAGGGCGATTGTTTAAATCCACCTGAATCTGCCCATTTTTAAGTTAGGTGTTTTTGGAGAGATTTAAAACAATAACCACTCCTAACAATTGATTATTAGGGGGATAAACTTAAGTGCTTGGACCATAAAAAACATGCTAGAAAAAACAAGTCCTATCTTTCGGCGCATTGAAGAATATAAAATTCAGGATAAAAAACATGCGCAAATCAGAACATTATTGGAACGGAGTTTTTCCGAATATCCAGAAGGTCGATCTTACTATCAGCAAGTTCCCACTTTCCGTTATTTGGTATCGGATAAAAAACGATTGATCGGACATATGGCTGTAGATTATCGGGCGATCAATCTTGCCGAAAAAGTATGCACTATTTTTGGGATCGGAGACTTCTGTGTCGACCCAGATTTTCAATCCAAAAACATTGCTTCTCATCTAATGGAAATGGTAGAGTTGGAAGCCAAAAAAAATGGCATTGACTTTTTGGTTTTGATCGCACAAGATCATGGCTTTTATAAAAAGAAAGGGTTTAAATTACAGGAGAACACTTGTCGTTGGCTAATCATTACCAATCAAAAAACACTAGGTGTTGGCCATAGAAATATCAGTGAATCATTAATGATCAAGGAGATGGGAAAAAAGAAATGGCAACCGGGGCTTGTCGATTTTATGGGTACTATATTTTAATTTCCAATGGTTTTAGATTTTCAATAAATAATATTCAACAAGCGCTATTTGAAAAATTTGACCAATACTCTAAGACAGAAAACAGCGATTTTCACCCCAAAATATTTAGCGAATTTCCGCTAAACCATCATTCCTCTTCCTTAAAGTCAAATACTAAGTCTATTATAGACCAAAGTCTCTTTTTTGCAGATACTTTAACCTATATTTTTCCTCTCTTTTCGATATATTTGTGGACTATGTTTTAGAGTAGATTTCATTAAATAACTAGAAATTATTCTAAACAATTTAGTTTTTTTTGCATTCACATTATACAAACCAAACCTTGATTGCTTACTTACGTATCAATCAGAGTGCTCTGGTTATTCTGGAGTTTAAAATTAATATACATTATGAATGAAGTAAGTATTTCTGAGAATCTAAAAATGATTGAGGAAAGCGCCAGAGATTTTGCTGAACAGCACATTCGGCCACATGTTATGGAGTGGGATGAATCCCAACATTTCCCTGTTGATCTAATGCATAAATTAGGAGAACATGGTTTCTTAGGAGTTATTGTTCCTGAAAAATATGGTGGAGCTGGTTTAGGTTACCAGGAATACATTTCTGTGATCGTTGAAATTTCTAAAGTTTGTAGTAGTATTGGTCTGTCTGTTGCTGCTCATAATTCTCTTTGCACCAATCACATCTATACTTTTGGAAACGAAGAACAAAGACAAAAGTATCTTCCCAAATTAGCAACTGGCGAATGGATCGGTGCTTGGGGATTGACGGAGCCTAATACCGG
>CAYQRA010000164.1:0-10823 GCA_964419315.1 uncultured Saprospiraceae bacterium
TTACCAGAGGGTATGTTTCCTTAGCGGAAAGATAGTTTATTGATTTTTAAAACAATAAACCAAAGACATACACCTAGGCTAGGTTATTTATATCAAAAGGTTATGTGGAAGTGGGAGGAGTAAAATAGGTTTAGAATAAATAATTCTAAGCTCTAATATATAGGTTTTATGCTAAAAATCAAGCCAGAAAGGGCTAGGAAGGGGAGACTTGCCGTTAAAAAGACAAGATTTAAGGGAAAACCTGAGTGTAAGGCATTGGGAATGATGCCAAACACTCAGGGAAAAACAGGGTTAACTTAGATTATTGGACGATTAGTTTTCCTAGTCCGATATTTTGCTGTCCATTTTGTATTTTATACCAATAGATACCGGAAGGCAGATGATTTCTATTTAATTCCAGCTGATTGCCAGAAAAGTCTTTGGTCAAAAGCTTACGCCCCGTTAAGTCATAAAGGATCAACTGTCCTTCCTCAATCTGTTGGCCATTGATCTGAATATTGACTTTGGTGCTAAATGGATTGGGGAATGTCCTGATCTGGAAGGAGGAATTTGTTCCATTGGAAAGCGCTGTTTCAATGGGGGCAAATTCGATAGTATGCCAAGTGGTATTGGTCAAGACGACCTCGTTAAAGTCAAAATAAATGCCGGCACGATTTCGTAGAATGGTTCCTTCTGGTAGATCTGCCATTTGATTGATTTTAAATTTGACAAAACCATGCGAACCCGGTTCATTGATGGTACTATCTGGCAAAAGGATATTATCAAAAGTAAAATTAATGATGCCTTCCTCGGAAATTTCAAAAGTATAAGGATGGCTACTTGCTCCCGGTCTTATCGAAGCAAAATTTAAATTCTGATCCAGTGTATCGGTAATCACCACAGTGAATGCAGTATCGGTACCGGTGTTTTGAAAGCGAACCAAATAGTCCAAAGCAAGGTTGGCTTCAATATAATGTTCGTCCTCATCCCAGCCTCTTGGAAAACCTTGTTTGTCGTTGGGGTCATACGATCCCGTAATCTCTAAGCAGAACACAGAAGCATTAGGATTATTGACATTGGTGGGGAAAATAGTCACCATGCCCGGAGTATTGATTCCTCCACAACCTTCTATCCATGCGATAGGCTTAGCCGTTCCGGGGTGACCCATTTCCTGATCGGCCTCGATGCGCCAAGTAGATCCACTTGCGTTTACTGGAATCATCAATTCTTCTCCAATGTTCAGTTGATAAGGTTTGGTAGAAAACATTACCATGTCTTCTACAATGACATATTCTGCAAAATCTACCATATCTCCGATTCCAATATTTTTTAAAATAAAACCAGCCTCTGTTCCATTGCAAAAACTTTCTGCTACAATTTCTGCTCCCGACCAATTGCCTAAAACCGGATTGCAGTTTTGATAGGGTTCGATAACGGCTTCTGTACAAAGTGTCTGTTGTAATGGAAGGCCACAATCTACTTTGATGTTAGCCACAAAAGAACCACATTCCAAAGGCGCTAAGTCGGGGAGCTCAAAACGATATTCATTGCCTACAGCAGAAGTCCAAGGAATACTACTACCGGTGAGGTCAATGAGGTCGTCAAAGGTGATAATGATAAAAGGGTCTTCAATCGTAGTTGCACTGTAATTGCAATAGGAGATATAGTAAGCGCCATCAAAGCAAGATCGCAAAACTGGAGTGCTAATGTCTACCGTCAACAAAGGACAGGTCGGATGTAAGAAGACT
This sequence comes from uncultured Saprospiraceae bacterium, assembly GCA_964419315.1. Lineage (GTDB taxonomy): Bacteria > Bacteroidota > Bacteroidia > Chitinophagales > Saprospiraceae > CALLVY01. Next base: position 1,728 of record CAYQRA010000164.1, read on the forward strand.
GGAAAATCAAGAGTACCACTGGTTTCCATTGCCGGAATGGTCAAGGACTGGCTGGCTCCGCAGAGTAAGAGATTGCCGGGTAAATCTGGTAAGCTGATGCTGTAAGAACGATCCATACTTCCCGGATTACTGGATAAGTTGAAAGTGTAATTGCCATCGCTATCGGTAGTGGTTTGGTGTTGGGCATTGGTCTGTAGGTCAACTATTTGAACCAGAACATTGCTGAGGCCTTCTTCGCCATTGTCGATTAGACAATTAGAAATCGTATCAGAAAAAACCTGACCGTTAATATCAATTCCTATGCAAGCATTTAGGGGATCATTTAGGGTGAAAACCGTCCAACAAGCATTGAGGGAATTGACATCCCTTAAAGTGATTGAATGTTCGCCAACATAAGAGCAATCTATGGTGATGCTATCGAGGAATGGTCCTCCGTTGATCTGTATTTCTAATTCCGGCGGGCCACAATTGCCCCAGGAGCCCTCATCAAAGTCTGATGGGTAAAGCGTTAGGTTGCCACTGGCAGGAAGGTCAAACGATAGATTGAATTCACAAATTAAAATTGGATTTAGGAGGTTGACTACTTCTACATCTATGATACAAGATTCGGCATTGCCTGACTGGTCAATTGCTTCTACAGTCACCGTGTTTTGCCCGAGGTGACTACAATCGACGGTCAGCGGTCCACTGACGGGAGGCTCATTGTTTAGTTGGTAACTAAGTATAATATTGTCTTGATCGCAATTATCCCAAGGGGTTATAGTGGTGTACTGACCGGGGAAGAGACTTGCGGTACCAGTAGCACCTAGCGCTACGGTGAGATTGTTTTTACAAAAAAGCTCAGGAGGGATGGTGTCTAAAGCACAGACATTGGGGCAAAAACTATTGGGGTCATTAAAGATTAAAGTAGTGACACACTGAGCATTGGAATTTTTATCTCCAAGAGTGATCGTGTTTGATCCTAGGTGACTACAATTAAGGGTGATGCTATCTGCAAAAGGACCTCCATTGATTTGTATCACTAAATCCAGATTGTCCTCGCAATTGTCATAAGATCCATTATCAAAATCTTCCGCATAAATGACCTGAGAAAGACTTGAATTCATGTTGAGGATTGAAGTTATATCGCAGATCATAACTGGATTTAGTTTGTCTTCGACGATGAGTTCTATTGTACAAGAATCTGTATTGCCCGATTGATCGGAAACCCACATGTTGAGGGTGTTGGATCCGATGTCATCACAATCCACCATGAGGGAATTGCTTGGTGTTTCGTTGTTGAGTTGGTATAGATAGTTGAGGTTGGTTCCGTCACAAATGTCCCAAGGAGCTTGGGAAGCGGCTATTGGAAAATTGAATATGGCAGTACCGTTTATATCCAGTGCTACGGTGACTGCCGTATGGCAAAGTAGAGATGGAGGTATTGTATCATTGCTACATTGGCTACTGGTGTTGCAGGTATTTAAAGGGTCCATCAGTAGGATATTGGTAACACACTGTGTGATAGAATCAATATCGCTAAGAGTGATGGCATTACTCCCCAGATTATTGCAATCTAAAACGAGGCTGTCCATTCGCGGGCCACCATTGAGTTGCAACTTAAAAATAATTTGACAATTGTCCACAGACCAAAGCTCAATATCTTCTGGTCTGATGATACGTTGCCCCCCAGAAAGAAGGTCTAAGGTCGTATCACCCGTACAAACAATAATGGGGTCGAAGAAATTATCTTCTATCGTTACATTTATGGTACAAGAATCAGTGTTGCCCGATTGATCTGTGACCCACATCGTAAGGGTATTTGTGCCAAGATGTTCACAATATAGTTTAGTGAAGAAATTGGAATCTGGTGGTTCATTATTGACTTGGAAGACATAGTTGAGGTCTAGGCTGTCTCCATCGCATTCGTCCCAGGGAATGGTATTGCTAACATTGATGTAGGTAAACCTAACGTTGCCTTCGATGTTTAGACTTGCCGTAATGTCTGTTTTACAATCCAATAAAGGAGGAGTGACATCCGGATTACACTGCGCATGGAGTGGAGCAGTATTAATCAAAAAAAGCAGAAAAAGAGAGACTAGGTAAAGGGGTAAAAATTTGTTGTTCATGGGTGTAGTATTAATAAAAGCCGATTTTATAAAAGTCCTGTTTTTTATCGCGAAAAATGCCTAGCAATAGGAAGATTGAATAGGTCACGATACAAAAGTGGCTGATAAAGGGTTTGAAAACAAAGACATTTATAGAAGATTATAGAATAAAAAAACCAGTATTGGTAACTTAATCTGTTGATTATTAGTTGTTTAGTGGTTTTTATTCTAGTCTTTTTTTGCATCTAAATAAAAGAACACTTACCTTGAAAATTCCTTTTACAGCTGCTCGTTTATTAAAATGGTGATATAAATGGAAAAAACCAAGTTGGTTCAAGTGCTAAAAAGCTTGAGGAAGAAAGAATTTTTGGAACTCCGTAAGTTTCTAAATTCGCCTTTTTTTAATCGCAGAGCGGATGTGGTTCACCTATATGATTTTCTTGCCAAACAACTAAAGAAGAAAGGAGCTTGGCCAGAAAAAGAAACCATCTATCAAGAGCTGTTTCCCCACAAAAAATACCATGATGCCAATTTCCATTTGGTAGTAAGTTATCTTTTTAAGCTTGTTGAAGAATACCTTTCCATTCGTCAGTTTCTGAAAGATGATAGAGCGATGAAATTGAGATTGGTACAAAGCTATCGCCAAAGAAATCTACCGGGACATTTTGATGCCCTTGCCAATCGTTTGAAGCAAAATCTAAATCAAGAGGAATTTAGGGATGGAGAATATTACGATTATTTCAAAAAGATTTATTGGGAAGAATACCTAATGAAAGTAGTCGCCGATCCGAGCAATAGCAATTTGTATTTAGAGGACTTTTCACAAATGACGGATATTTCTTTTTTTGCCCAAAAGATGCGGCAGATTTGTTTGCTTAAAGTGCAACGCTCTATTTACAAAGTGGCGGAACCGACCCAATCCTTTTTGCCTTATGTTTCCTTTTTACAAGAGCAAGATTTGATCCGCATTCCTGCCATTGGTATTTATTTTTACGCCTTCAATTTTCTGCAAGGAGAGGAAGATGAAATTAATTTTCAGAAATTTAAAAGCCTCTTGTTTTCCAAAGGAATGGTCTTTGCTTTGAGCGAACACCGTGAGCTGTATTTGTTGGCGGTCAATTTTTGTATCAAGCAAGTCAATGGTGGGAACAAAGTTTATTTTCAAGAAATGTTTCAACTCTACCAAAAGGCTTTGGAGTTAAATGTCTTGCTCGAAAATGGCAAGTTGTCCCGTTTTACTTATTTCAATGCGGTCGCCTCTGGAATCCACATGGAAGCTTTTGCATGGGCCAAAGAAATTGTATATCAGTATCGTGATTCCTTGGAGGAAGATTATCAGGAAACTTCTTTTCGTTTTAATTTAGCGCGGATAGAATACGAGCAAAAAAAATATTCAGAAGTTTTGGATTTGATCAATAATATTCATTTTTCAGACATCTTAGTTAGCTTGGCGGCCAAGACCATTATTCTAAAAACCTATTACCAACTCCGAGAATTTGACCTGCTTGATGCCCACCTCAATGCAATGGATAAATTTGTTCGCCGCAATCGCGTGCTGGGGTATCACAAAAGTAATTACCTAAGTATTATCCGCTATACGCAAAAATTGATTGCCCTCAATGTTTATGATAAAGAAGCCGTTCAAGTATTAAAAGAAACCATCGAACAAGAAGAAAAGCTAACAGAGAAAAAATGGTTTATGGAACAATTGAATGGAGGGCTTTTTTAAACAACCTCTTTATAAGCTTTTAAATAACTTCAAAAAAATAGTGCCCGATTTTGAAGTCGGGCACTATGGTTTAATAGGAAAAATAAAACAGATCGTATAGGCATTTTGGGATTATTGGAAACGATCCATTAAAGTACTTGGTATCCTAGGTTTTTTGGAGAAACGTAAGTTTCATTGGCTGTTTGGATTTTAGTAGAATCCCATGGAATAGTGAATTGGTTTTTACCCAAAAACTGCTTCTTTCCTTTAGAAGTAGCGAATGAAAAAAACGTGACCACTTTTTTGAAAAAATAAAAAGGAAGTTTGAAAATAAAAGCTAAGAAGAGGTAGGAAAGGTCTAGGGGTAAATGGATCTTATACCTGCCTGTCCGGCAAACAGGTTTTAAAGAAAATAACCAAAAAAATAAAAAACCCTGACAAGGAAAACTTGTCAGGGCTGAATAAAGAATGATTTGAGACTGTTTGGGGAGTGGTTTATTCACCAGCCTCTTCTTCTTTATTTGTTGGATCTGGATTGATCGTTAAGGCTTTGACTTCCTCAGCACCATTAGGTGTATTGGCACCCAAGTATTCTGGTAAGTTCATTCCTGCCATGTTGAACAGGTCACTCATTGGAGGCACTGCTTTATAAAGGCCGGATACAAAGCGAGAAGTCGAATTGCCTTCTCCTTCTTGATTACCGCCTTCCCAGACGGTGACCTTGTCGATCTTGATATTTTTGATGGCTTCCACCTGTGTGGCTACCAAGTCTTCCAATTTATCTGCGATAAGCATCAATACCGCATCGCGAGAATTGCCACCGGTAGCTTTCACAATCTTATCAAAACCAAGTGCTTGGTTACTTAAGATTTCGTACAAACCTTTTGCTTCTGCTTCTTTTTTCAAGAAAATCGCATCTGCTTCCCCTTTGGCAAGTCGTCTGGTTTCTTCCGCTTTGGCTTCGGCATCAATGACCATCTTGGATTTTTCGATTTCTGCCTGTACGATGACATCCGCTTTTTGGGTCGCCATTTCTCTGGCCGCCCTTGCTTCCTCCGCTTCTTTTTCCGCCAAGTAAGACTCTTCTAAAGCTTTGGCCGCTTGAATTTTTTCAGAAGCCATTGCTAGTTTAAGTGCTTCCGCTTCTCTTTGTCTTCTGGTAGCATTGGATTGAGCAATCGAAATTGCTGCTAAGTTTTCTCCTTCTGTGGCTTTGGCTTGTGCATCGGCCTCTCCAATCTTTGCCGTTGCATCGGCCGAAGATACTTGTACCCTTTTATCTCGATTGGCATTGGCTTCTCCAATAGAACCATCTCTATTCTTTTCGGCCACACTCATTTTGGCATCATTGATGGCTTTGGCGGCGGCCTCTTTTCCAAGCGCTTCGATATAGCCAGATTCATCTTGGATATCCGGAAGGTTTACGTTGATTAGGGCTAAACCAATCTTACGCAATTCTGCTCCCACATTGGTAGAAACATTGGATAAGAATTTGTCGCGATCAGAGTTGATCTCCTCAATGTCCATGGTAGCGACGACCAAACGCAATTGACCAAAAATAATATCCTTGGCGATGTCGCGAATTTGATCACTTGATTTTCCTAATAGACGCTCTGCTGCATTTAGCATCACTCCTTCTTGATTAGAAACCCCTACCGTAAATCGGGACGGTACGTTGACCCGAATATTTTGTTTACTCAAGGCACCTCTTAAATCTACGTCGATGGATATTGGGGTCAGGTCGAGGTATTCGTAATCTTGGATGACGGGCCATACAAAAGCCGCTCCTCCTGCAAGCGTTCTGGCTGAACCTTGTCCAGTACGTCCATAGATCACTAAGATTTTATCAGAAGGACAACGTTTGTACCTAGAGACGAAAAATAGGAGCATAAGAACAGCTAGACCAACCAGGCCGGCAAATAAAATAATTGCGAATTCACCCATAATTTTTTTGTTTTGATAGTTAGTATAATTCAATTTACTTACTGTACAGAATAGGTTGACCTAAACCATGCTAAAGTAAAAGTTTTGTTTTCTAGGAATAATTTGCTGAACTATTGTGGAGAACTTAGACATGCTCTTGATTACTCTCCGAGTAGGTAGTTTTCGGAAGGTTCTACCAATAGTAAATTGTCGTGAAGTACTTCTACTACTCTGACCGATGCTCCTGTAGGTATGGTTTGACCTTCTGTAACGGCATCCACTTCTCGTAAAGATCCTCGAATTTTCAAATGTACTTTTCCCTGACCTTCGCGATTGCTGGGGATATTAAGATAGACTTCCCCCGTATTGAAGAGCGCTTCGTTAATGTCGATATTACCCGATTGACTGAGTTTGGAAAAAAGATAGAGCATATAACCAACAACAAGCATTGCTGAAAATCCAGATACACTCGCTAAGCCAAGAGCGGCTAAAGTACTTGCACCATTATTGAGGGAAATAACTCCCGCCCAACCGAAGAAAGTAAAAAAAGCAATAATGCTTCGAACGGAGAGGATCGTAAAGTCTGCATCGACAGAATATCCTCCAGAATCGGTATCTGTACTCATGTCGAAATCAGCATCATGGTCGAAATCTAGTCCAATTAAGCTCAATACGAATTGAATAACAAACAGGACACTAAAAATCAAAGCGATCCCCCAAAACACTTGCTCCGTGTTGGTCAACTCTTGCCACCATTGTCCGAAAAATAAAGTAGTCATGTTATTGATTCTAGTAGAGCTTCGGTTGAAGTTGTATTCTTCCTAAACTCTGGCATTGTCCACTAAAAATAGTAGAAAAATTTTAACATTTTAGAATTGCTCGACAAAAGGTGCAAATATTTCGGCAAAATTCAATTTTCCTGAGGTAGGAAAGGCGGTCTTTGGGCAGAGAGTGCCCGCGCAGAATGTTTTAGAGTAAATTAGGATTGTTCGTAATGTTTATTAAATGTTGAAAAAGATGTGTCAGATAGGCTTTAGGGAAATTTATTTTCCCTTTAAAAAATGCTACTTTCGCGTACAAGCTCTATCCTAGGAAAAAATAAATTTAATTACTCAAGACAAAGTAAACTACACCATGGCTGATGTCAAACTTTTTACTGGAACGAATTCAAAATATCTAGCCGAAAAGGTAGCCGATTTTTATGGTTACTCTTTGGGAGATAAAACCCTTTTGCGATTTAGTGATGGGGAAATGCAGCCCATTATCAATGAGTCCGTTCGAGGGTCTTACGTATTTTTTATTCAATCAACTTTTGCGCCAGCAGATAATTTGCTAGAATTATTATTGATGATCGATACGGCCAAGCGTGCCAGTGCTGGATACATCACGGCTGTAATTCCTTATTTTGGCTATGCCCGTCAAGATCGTAAGGACAAACCACGGGTTCCAATTTCTGCAAAAGTCATTGCCCAAATGCTAGAGGCGGCAGGTGCCAATCGAATCATGACGATGGATTTTCATGCCGACCAGATTCAAGGCTTTTTTGACATCCCCGTGGATCACCTCAAAAGTGAAGCCATCTTCATTCCTTATCTCCGTAAAGAAGATTTGTCGAATGTGACTTTTGCTTCGCCAGATGTTGGTGGGGTAAAACGGGCGCGTACCTACGCGAAGTACTTCGCTCGGGATCTCGTTATCTGCGACAAATACCGCAAGCGAGCCAATGAAATTGCAGGGATGACGGTCATCGGAGAAGTCAAAGATGCAGATGTGATTTTGGTGGATGATATTGTTGATACTGCCGGAACTTTATGTAGAGCTGCTGATATCATTATGGAAAAAGGCGCGAGAAGTGTACGGGCGATGTGTACCCATCCGGTACTTTCAGGTAGTGCTTATGAAAATATCGAAAAATCGAGAATTGCGGAGATCATTATTTGTGATACCATTCCCCTAAAACAAAAATCCAAGAAAATTAAGGTGCTTTCTACGGCCAAACTCTTTGCTCGTGCAATTAGAAATACCCACGAAAACCGCTCTATTTCTGCACTATTTGTAGAAGGATAAAAAAAAACCTCCCTTTTTTGGCCGTTTTTAAACAAAACGCTTAAGATAATGGTGCAAATTTCCATCATAATCACTATCTTTGCGTGCCTTTTCGGGCATAGGGCTTTTGAGTCCCAACAAATTCGAATAATATTCTTAAAAGATAAACGTCATGAATACAGTAGCATTAACGGGCACACTTCGAACAGAAACAGGAAAGAAATCTACCAAAGCGGTTCGTAAGGGAGGTGGAGTTCCTTGTGTAATTTATGGAGGAAAAGAAAATATTCATTTTTCTGCACCTCAATTGGCATTTCGCCCATTGATTTATACGCCTGACTTTAATATCGCGGAAATTACCATTGATGGAACTGTTTATAAGTGTATCCTCAAAGGATCTACTTTCAATCCAGTGACTGATGATATTCAACACTTGGACTTTCTACAAGTAGAGCAAGAACGAAAATTCATCGTAGAATTGCCTGTAAAATTCACTGGCGTTTCTCCGGGTGTAAAAGGTGGAGGATCTCTCATCAAGAAATTGCGCCGAGTAAAAGTTAAAACTTCTTTGGATGCTTTAGTAGATGTATTAACTGCGAGCATTGCTGAGTTGGAATTAGGATCTTCTATTCGGGTAAAAGATATCGAATTGCCAGAAGGAATGGAAATCATGAACCCTTTGGCTATTCCAATCGCTTCTGTTGAAATTCCACGTGCGCTTAAATCTGCACAATCAGAGGATAAAGAAGGTGCTGAAGGCGAAGGTGGAGAAGCTGCAGCTGAATAATTACTATTTCAATTTAATAGTATCTTAAAGGACGTAAATCATTGATTTACGTCCTTTTTGCATTATATCAATCCAATCGCAATGACCGCTCCCTTAAAAGTCACTTTATTTCAAAACCAACTACTCTGGGAAGACCGAGCCGCAAACCGGAAAGTCTTTTCTGAAAAAATCGCCCAATTGAGCCCGGGGTCAACCGACCTGATCATCCTCCCCGAAATGTTTACGACAGGTTTTAGTATGAAGGCCAAAGAGTTGGCAGAAGCAATGGATGGTCCCACCATTCAATGGATGCAAGAGATTGCTCAGTCTAAGCAAACGGCCATCTGCGGCAGTGTCATTATCGAAGAAAATGGCCGAGCTTATAATCGACTTTTATGGGTAAATCCAGATGCTAGTATCCTTACTTATGACAAGCGACACTGCTTTACGCTCGCAGGAGAGCATCATCATTATGAGGCAGGAACCGAACGCTTGATTGTGGTTTATAAAGGTTGGAAAATTTGCCCTTTGATCTGTTATGATCCTCGATTTCCCGTATGGAGTAG
>CAYQRA010000165.1:0-10772 GCA_964419315.1 uncultured Saprospiraceae bacterium
TTAGAAGTTGTTTTAAAATGGAGGTTGAGAATTATTGTAAGTGCTTGGTTTTCAAGACGAAGCTCCATTATTTTTTCGTAGCCAAAGCTACGGTGAAAATAATTAGCTGAAGTGTTGGAGATCAATGACTTGCAAAAAAATCATCTATCTATTTTAAAACAACTTCTTAAATTAAAACGATGAATATTACTAAACATATACTCTTGCTTTTGGCCCTGTTCCTTGGGGTACAATTATCTGCTCAGGAAAGAGGCAATAGAGGTGGCCAGGGTCCGCGAGGAGGAGCACCGATAAAGAAAAAGGTAAAAGGACAAGTATTGGATGCCAATACCCAACAAGGTTTGGAATATGCAACAATCACTCTTTTTTCGAAGCGAGATAGTAGCGTTGTAACCGGAGGGATTACAGATTCCGAAGGAAAATTTGCGATTGAAATTCGCCCCGGGCGATTTTATGGGAAGATCGAATTCTTGGGTTATCAAGCCTCTAGTATCTCCATGATCGACTTGGGAAAAGGAAAGCAAGAAGCAGATTTGGGAATCATTTCATTAAATCCAGATGCCGAAATGCTAGCAGAAGTAGAAGTACGTGCAGAGAAAAGTGAGATGCAGTTTTTGTTGGATAAAAAAGTATTCAATGTTGGAAAAGACCTTTCTACCACCAGTAGCTCTGCCGCAGATTTATTGGACAATGTGCCTTCGGTAGCTGTAGATATAGATGGAGTGGTGACCTTACGTGGTTCGGGGAATGTTAGAATTTTAATCAATGGCAAACCTTCGGGTTTGATCGGTGTAGGAGATGCCAATGGCTTGCGCCAAATCCCTGCCAATATGATCGACCAAGTAGAGGTGATTACCAATCCATCTGCTCGTTATGAAGCCGCAGGAACAACCGGAATTATCAATATCATTTTGCGCAAAGAAAAAAAGAAAGGCCTGAATGGCTCTGTTGATTTGAGTACCGGATTACCCAAACAAATTGGAGCAGCAATCAATTTCAATTTAAGAAAAGAAAAGTTCAACCTATTCCTCAATTATGGTCTCCGTTGGCGCAATAATCCCGGAGGAGGTTTTACGGATCAAAATTTTTACCGTGGCGATAGCACTTTTATCACCGAGCAGACCCGTACCATCGATCGATCTGGTCTTTCTCACAGTGTTCGCTTTGGTTCCGATTTCTTTTTGGGCAAAAAAAGTACGCTCACGACTTCCTTTTCCTATCGGATCAGCGATGAAGATAATTTGTCAACCGTTACTTATCTAGATTATATAAATACCAAAGAAAACCTACGATTAGAAACCCTCCGTACAGACGATGAAAGAGAAGATGAAACAGATCTGACGGTCGCTTTGAATTTTGAAAAAACCTATGATCGAAAAGGGCAAAAGTTAACCGCTGATTTTCAGTACGCCTCCAGTGGAGAAGTCGAAGCATCTGATTTTCTAGAACGCTATTTTGTTGCCAATGGAATACCTACTGGTGCTCCCAATTTGCAGCAGAGAGGCAATATAGATGAATCCAATTCAGAGTTTTTATTGAAAGCAGATTACATTTATCCCTTTGGTGAAAATGGAAAATTTGAGACGGGCTATCGCGGTTCTTTGCGACAAATCAGAAATGACTTTTCGGTTCAAGAATTTGCAGATAATGCTTGGGCCATCCTTCCCAATTTGAGTAATGATTTTATTTATGATGAAAACATCCAAGCGCTTTATGCCTTATTTGGAAATAAGCAAAGAAAATTTTCTTACCAAATTGGATTGCGTGGAGAATACACCGATATCAAAACGGAGTTGATAAAAACCAATGAAAAAAACCCAAGGAGTTATTTTAATCTTTTCCCCAATGCGACTTTTACTTATGACCTACCGGCAGAGAATGCGATTCAGTTGAGCTATAGCCGCCGGATCAGTCGCCCGAGGTATTGGTACCTCAATCCTTTCTTGTCTTTTAGCGATGCTAGAAATCCTTTTGTCGGCAATCCTGATCTCGATCCTGAGTTGACCCATTCGATTGAACTCGCGCACCTCAAATATTTTGAAAAAGGTTCTATTAGTACAAGTCTTTATTATCGCCACACCACCGATATCATCCAAAGAGTGAGAATTGTTACCGACGAAAATAATGCCCTTACGCTCCCAATAAATCTAGGATTAGAAGATGCCTTTGGTTTAGAATTTACCTATAATTATAATGTAGTGAAATGGTGGAGTTTGAATGGAGAATTCAATTTTTTCCGTTCGATCATAGATGGTTTGTCAGAAAATGCCAATCTCAACCGAGACGATTATTCTTGGAGAAGTAGAATGACTTCTAAAATGACTTTATGGAAAAAAATAGATACCCAACTTCGCTTTAGTTATCGGGCTCCTATCGAATCGGTGCAAGGAAAAAGACTCGCCCTCTACAATCTCGATTTTGGTTTAAGCCTAGATGTATTGAAAAATAAAGGAACGCTGACTTTAAGTGCCCGAGATGTATTCAATACCCGAAAAAGAAGAGGCTTTACCTACGGAGAAAATTTTGAGACCTACGGCGAGTTCCAGTGGCGCTCTCGGCAAATTAACCTCAACTTTAATTACCGCATCAATCAAAAGAAAAAAAGAGGAGGACAACGAGGTGACTATCAGGGAGGTGGAGAAGGTTTTTAGTCGCAAAAGGCTTATTCTACCAAGCCACATTTTATGGCGAATTTGATCAGGCCGACTACTTTATTGACTTCTAGTTTTTTCATAATATTATTGCGATGAGTATCAACGGTACGATCACTGATATGCATCGCTTTGGCGATTTCCTTACTCGATAGTCCCTCTCCGACGGCCTTGAGAATTTCGATTTCTCTAGTCGTCAATTGGCTCAACAAATTAGCATTCTTCGGACTGATTTTGGCATCCATCGGTGTATCCTGACTACTCAGTGCCATCGTTACATCCGTAGAAAAATAGGGTTTTCCACCCACCACCATTTCGACCGCACGGATCACCTCTTCTTTACTCGAACTTTTGATCAAATACCCCATGACCCCAATTTGGATCAGATGTCGTATAATGGATTTTTCAGCATGCAAAGAAAGAATAATAATTTTCACCTCTGGCAGCAAAGTTCTGATTTCCTTAGCGGCCACCATCCCATTCATCACCGGCATATCAATATCCATCATCAGCACATCAGGCTTGAGAATTTTAACCATTTGAATAGCCTCCTTCCCATTTTTAGCTTTTCCAACTACCGTAAAATGAGGATGCAAAAAAGCTTCTAAACCATCAATCACCACCTGATGATCATCGACCAAAACAATGCTAACTTCCCTCATGGTAGTTGAATTTTAATGGTGTTTAAAGTTCCTTTTCCTACTTTGCTTTCCACATCAATTTCTCCATTGATGGATATTAATCGAGAGGTAATATTCAGGAGTCCATGACCTTTGGATTTCTGATTTTGGGTATCAAATCCAATTCCGTTATCTTCCACAATAATTACGAGTTGTTGCTTGGTTTTATAAATCTGAACTGCAACTTCTGTGGCCTGTGCGTGCTTGAGAATATTACTCAATAATTCTTGCACCACTCGATAGCTTTGGATTTCTATGTTTTCAGAAAAACGGTCTTTGATTCCATGATGATCAAATTCGCATTGGATACTTTTTTTAGGAAAGGATTTGTCAATCAGGTCTGCTAGTGCCGCTAGCAATCCCAATTCTTGCAAAGCACGGGGCATCATTTGGTGAGAGATCGAACGTACCTCTACGGTGGTTTCTTCTAATATATTTTTAATTTGATTGACCTCCGAAGTCGCCTCTGGAATTTTGGATTGAACCCCTGTAAAAAAACTTTGCCAAGCCATCTTTAAACCGATGAGTTGTTGGCCGATGCCATCGTGCAAATCTTTAGCAATTCGTTTTTGCTCTTGCTCTTGCACCACCAAGGTATTCTGCAATAATTCTTGTTGGAAAGCCATTTCTTTCTCCTGTAAAAACGAAACCTGTTTTTGGCGATATAGAAAAAAGCCAAGTAGCCCCGCAAGGAGTAAAGCCAAGGAAATTCCTCCTAGCGAAAACATTTGTGTTCGAAATTTTTCTGCTTGATTTTTTAAATCCAATTCTTGTAAGGCGATCTTTTGTTCTTTCTTCTCCGTCTCATATTTAGTCTCCATTTCTGCCAACTCCGCAATCCGCTTGCTAGAGATCAGACTATCTTTGAGTTCATAACTTCGACTTAAAAAATCAAGTGCTTTTTGAGTTTGCCCCAAAGCGGCATAGCATTTAGAGACATAGCGATGGTTCCAAGATTGTAGATCAACCACTACGGTAGATTGGGTACTTTCTGTAAAATATTGGATCGCCTTGCGGTATTTTTTTTGCTTAAAAAAAAGTTCTCCCGTGTTCGTTGTATTGATCGCCACGCCAAAAAGATCATTACTCATTCGCTTATACTCCGTAGACTGTTGGAGCAATTGAATGGCCTTTGAATATTGTTCCCCTTGAGAAGCTATTTCTGCCAGACTTCCATAAACATAGCCCAATCCTAAGGTGTCTGCAATTTGCTGACAATTTTCGAGGGCTTTGAGGTAACTCTCTTCCGCCTTTCCCCAATCACCCAAATCGGCATATAGCGCTCCCCTATTATTATAATTGGTCGATAGGCAGCCATAGTCTTTATGCGCCGAGCATAACTCAAAAGCCAAATCAAGGTATTCCTCTGACTTCGCAAAATCCTTTTGCTTTCTCACAAAGACCGCCAATTCATTATAGGTTTTCCCCATTCCCAGCTCATCATTGATACTTTCTTGCAACGATAAAGCCAGCTGATAATGTTCCAAAGCTTTGGGATAATCCCCTAGAAAATACCAATTGATCCCCATCTGCATATGAAGTTTTCCTTCTTCTTTCACCAGTTTTCGGTCTTTGGCAATAAAGATCGCCTGACTCAAAAAGGTTTCTTTTTCCGTATTCGGAATAGCCGTAAAATGTTCGTTTAAAAAAGGAATTTTATCCTCGTCAGCGAGTTCTTCCCATTGATTTTGGAAAGCTTCGAAGGAGGATTCTTGTCCAAATAGAAGGGTATTTCCCCAAAAAAGGAAAAAGAATAGGATAATTCTGGAGGCGTTTTGAGGCATTTGGGGCTTGAGGATGTTTTGTGGGTATACGCAATATTACATAGAAGTTTTCAATTTACCACGTGCAATTGTTGCATAAAAGCTACTCCACCCTATTTTGCTGCTAGAAATTATTCAAAATTAGGATTAGAATCATTATGATTATTGGCAATAGAAGCCTAAATTTGACCGTTATTTGAATTTAGTCTAAATAAAGCTTAGCTTAAATACACAGATATGACCAAACCTTCTTCCAAAGCCATCTTAGGCAATGAATCCTTGGGGCGTCTAGCCTTTGCTTTACCGATTATTGAGGGGAAAAAATTGAAAAAGAAGTGTTGTAAGAAGTATAAGAAGGGAAAACGTTGTAAGAAATGTCCTTGTTTTGATTTGTAGTAATCCGGTGTACGGTATTCGAAAACCCTATACCGCAAACCACAGAACCTAAACCTCCTCCCCTCACCTTGTCTGCGCCAGCATCGTTTTCACACCAGTCACGATCATTTCACTATTCGTATAGCCATTAGCGATCAAAAAGTATTCACCCCCTTTTTTAACCACTAAGGAAGGAAAACCTCTAACGCCCAATGCACCCGACAATTTAAAATCATCTCTGGTTTTTTCTTTATACTCCTCCGAAGCAAAAGCCTTTTTAAAAGCCGTTTGGTCGATACCGTATCGGTCGCAAAGAGGAAGATAAGTGGCGACTTCATGGGTATTTTTATTCTCGGCATAAAAGGCCGTTTGGATATCCTTAAAAAAGGCAAATTCTGCGTCTGGCTGAAGTGTTCGGACCACCACGACTGCGCGGGCAGCAGGTTCGGTATCATATACGAAAGAGTGGTCCTTGAGGATTTCGTACTTAAAAGCTTGACCACTTCGCTTGGCCACATCTTCCCAATGATGGAGGAGAAACTCCTCTAAATCTGCCATGGTCTCTGTATTATAAGGTCGCAAGCCCCCCATAAGCAATTGGAAATCAATACTTTCTCCAAGTTCCCCTAAGGCTTTAGAAATTTCAGGAGCAAATCCATAGCACCAAGAGCACATGGGATCACCGACATAAATAAGCGTTGCTTTTTCTTGAGCCATGATAGAAAGATTTAGGAAACAAAAAAGAGAGAATAAAAGACTTAATTTTTTCATTGGGATAAAAGTTATTCCGAGTAATGTACTATTATTGCGGTAGAAATAGGTTAAACGCATCAAATAAATGGGATGGAATTAGGTCTTTTGTTTGACATTATTATGCTATGTTGCGACAAACAGGAAAGTCCTCCTGAGGCTTTATCGAAAAAGCCAAGCATTGATTTTAAAACACCTACTACAATCGTCAATATTGCTCATGTCCTTAAAGAAACAGTTTGTACAAATCATAGAACACTTAGATAACATCTCTGGGAATCTAAATGTTTTATTTGAAGCACATTATTGGGGGCGTTTTAGGTTATTCACCAATAATGCAGAAGCCTTCCCAGACCAACAGGGCTTGATTCCTTTAGCGCAAATCCAATCCCCTCCTTTTGATCAATGGTTGCTCTTGGATACGGAACAAGAAAAGATTGTACTTCGAGAATCTGATTCTGATCGACCTCAATTAGTCGCCTATTCCCTAGAAGAATTTTTTGGGGATCTCCAGCAAATGAAAAATCAAATTGCTCAAGGAAAAAACCCTGTTTCTTTTGATCAAAGACAGCGGCTATCCCAATTGCTCTCTCCAGAAGATTTCCTAATCACCAGCATCAATGACCCAGAGTTTTTTGAAGAGTTATCTGGCTATTATGAATTGCTTCGCCTCTTGGGCGAACTGACGCAAGGCGATTTGTCTTTCGACCAGGTTAGCGGTACAGAAAAAGGCTTGGAAAAAACATTTCTGCTAAAAAAAGGAGCACAGCAATGGACGGTAAAAACGCATCGAGCATTATTTGACAATGCCATCATTCACCAACTCAATGCCATTTTAAAAGAACTGGGTCTAAACGACTATCGCGTATCCACTTCAATCAATGAAGAGATGCGAATGGTCTTGATGAAATTGGGTGTAAAAGATTTTGCTTTATTGGAAAGGATGGGACTTTTGGTCTGAGATCAAATGTGGAGAAGAAGGAGTAATGAATGTTGAATCATAAATTTCCAATGTCCAATTTTGAATTTAGAACCGGTGTCCATCCCTGACTAACGTTGACCGTTTTTCAGGGATGGACAATATTCGATATTGGATATTCATAATTCCTTCCCTCCTTCCTACTCTGGCAAACTATTATGCGCGCCATCACAAAAACCGGGATTTCCAGTTGCTTTACACTGGCACATATAAGCAGTTTTGGTTTCTTCTGCTACAAATTTCATTGGTGCGAAGTCGGTTCCTTTGTGTGCTCCATTGCACCAAGGTTGGTTATCGGAAAGGCCGCAAGTACACCAAGAATATCTTTTACCTTCTACTAAGTCAATTGGAATGGGTTGTCGAGCAGCAATTTTAGGCTTGTCCATGATCGTCGTGTTTAAATTGAGAAATAATAATCCGAAAATAGCATTTTTTCTAAGAACTTATAGAAGTTCTTTTAAAATAGAAGTTCAAAGACCAATATTTTCGAAACGAGCCCAAATTATCTATCCATCCCACAAAACATAAAATCTCCGTAAGAAAATCGAAAAGCAGGCAAAGGTTTTTTAATTTTAGGGTATCTAAAAAGAAACACTCCGATGTTCATGAAATATACCGTGCTCCTTTTGCTGGTCTTTTCTAATAGCTTCTTAGCTGCCCAGAGTTCGGCGGAGTTAAAACTTTCTTTCGTCCCTATTTTTTCTAATCATCCCCTTTCTATAGAAGATCAAGAAGATTTGGACCTAGCACCAGATCATTTGCAAATAGCAAAACTCCAGTTTTACATTTCTCAGGTAACCTTATACGATGATGATAAAATGGTTTTTTCGGAAGAGGACAGCTTTCATTTATTGGATGCAACAGATGCGGAGAGCTTGGTTATTCCACTAGCCATCCCCAAAGGCTTAGCTTATTCTCAAGTTCAATTCCACTTGGGATTAGATAGTTTGTGTAATGTATCGGGTGCATTGGGTGGTGATTTGGACCCAACCAAAGGTATGTACTGGACTTGGCAAAGTGGATACATCAATTTCAAGCTGGAAGGTATCGCCAAGCATTGTCCAGCCAGAAAGAATCGCTTTCAATTTCATTTGGGGGGCTATCAAGCGCCATTTAATACTTTGCAAAAGATCGCCTTAGAGACTGGGCATGGTCAAGACCTGCAAATACAGATTGCACTGGATCATTTTTTTGAGCAAGTTGATTTGGCAAAAACGTATCAAGTGATGAGTCCCAATGAGGAGGCGCTTAAACTAGCGCCATTGGTCGCTTCCCTTTTTTCTATTATGGAATAGACTTTAATGAAGAACAAGATACTCTTCCTATTTTTCACCCTAGGATGTTTGGCTTTTGGAGTCAGCAGCTTGGAGACCTTGGCCTATCCTGATTATTTTCCGGCACCTGTTTATGACTTGGATAAAAATCCATTGAGCAAAGAAAAGATCGCCTTAGGGCAAGCTTTATTCTACGATCCTTTGCTTTCCAAAAACAAGACGATTTCCTGTGCCTCTTGCCACTCCCCTTTTAATGCCTTTGCTCATACCGATCATGAACTGAGTCATGGCATTGATGATCAAATCGGTACGCGAAATGCGCCAGCGCTTTTCAACCTAGCTTGGCAAAAAAAATTTATGTGGGATGGTGCCGTCAATCACCTCGACGTACAAGCCCTCGCTCCGCTCAGCCATCCTTTGGAGATGAATGAGGACCTCGTCTCAGTCGTCCAAAAATTACAAAATCACGCTCAATATCCCTCCTTATTTTTCGAAGCCTTTCAAGACAGCATCATCACTGGAGAACATTTTTTAAAAGCTTTATCTCAATTTCAATTGACTTTAATTTCGAGTAATTCGAAATACGATGAAGTAAAAAAAGGCCAAGCTCAATTTAGTCCACAAGAGCAAAACGGCTATACCTTATTTCAAAAAAATTGTAACTCCTGTCATACAGAACCCTTATTTACCAATCATAAATTTGCCAATAATGGCCTTGCGGTCGACTCCAGCTTAAACGATTATGGCAGAGGTATGATCACCCAACAAGCTGCGGATAGTTTGCTTTTTAAAATCCCAAGTTTGCGAAATTTAAGTTATACTTTTCCCTATATGCATGATGGTCGTTTCCAAAAATTAAATCAAGTGCTTAAGCACTATACAAGTCCTAAATCTAAGCGTCCAAATCTGGCCAAGGCATTAGAAAAACCCATGGTACTCAGCTCGAATGAGCAAGTAGATTTGATTGCTTTTTTGCTTACGCTAAACGATAAAAAATTTGTATTTGATTCCAAACATCAATTTCCAAAAACTTTCTTTTTCCCAAAATAATAATTAGAAATGATAAAAAAACTAACTTTCACCTGCTGCTTATTCGCCTTTGCTTTAATGGCGCAAACACAAACCAATCCAGCGATTACCTCTTGGTTGCAAAATACGACGGAGACCGGAACCTATTATGTAGATGGTAATTCTACCGCCATCGACAATGGTATTTTGTACAACTGTCAAAAGGTAGAATACTCGGATGATTTTGCCTATATATCCGCCACTGGAATCCCTGCTTATCCAACAGGACCATTCAATGACAACAACCCTTTCCAAGCAGAGAACCAAGACGCGATTTTCAAAATGCCTTTGAACCCGCAACAAAATACGGGAACTCCCACCGCTACGCGCGGAGGAAATATTGGTATCTTCATCAATGGCGTAGCGCTATTTGACTACCGCGATGGCGTAGCGTGGAATCCTAATACCAATGCGCTTTGTGGTGGCCCTGGCAATCCCCCTTGCCCCGGCGGCCCAATGACTCAAAATGATTGGAATAGAGATGCTATCCCCGCAGAAAAACCGGGCTTTGATTGTTCCAAAGCACATCCAGCAATGGGCAATTATCACCACCATCAAAATCCTTCTGCTTTTAAATTGGACCTAACGGTAATCTCTGATATTTGTAATCTCTACGATGCAGATGGCTTGTATGCCATCGACCCAAATGTTCACTCGCCCTTGATTGGTTTCACCTACGATGGTTTTCCCATTTATGGAGCTTATGGTTATGCCAAGGCAGATGGAAGTGGGGGCATCACGCGCATCAAATCTGGCTATCAATTGAGAAACATCACAGAGCGAACTCACCATGCAGATGGAACGGATGTAGACGATGGCCCAGATACAAATGGCACTTATTTTTTAGGTTATTTTAGAGAAGATTATGAATGGGTCGAACATCCCGGAGAAGAAGATTTTTTGGATGTACACAATGGTCGATTTTGTGTAACTCCCGAATATCCTGCAGGGATTTATGCTTATTTTGCCACGGTAGATGAGCAATGGAATTCGACTTATCCTTATGTTGTTGGTCCAACGTATTATGGGGTGTATGATAATCGAAAGGTTAATGCTGTTGATGAAACAACGACCGTTTATACAGGTACCGTTGGTATTTCAGAACGGGAATTTAGCGCCCTAAATATCGCCGTTTTTCCTAATCCGGCTGCTGACCTTTTAGCGATTCAAGTCAATGGTCTACTTGCGGAAGATTTGCAAGTTTCTTTATTAGATATTTCGGGAAAAATGGT